>JACDDS010000004.1 GCA_013816805.1 Chitinophagales bacterium
TCTCAATAATTTTTCTAATGCCATGTTTACCACATTTCAACACATTGGTAATAATAATGACAATAATTATATTGATTTGAATACAAATACTAACTTGGAACTGGCTCTATGAATGGGGAAGCCTACACTTGGATATTAAGTCATATTGCATTTCGGCAATAGTCTTTTTGTCGCCTTTAGAAGTCGGTATTGTTCCACTAACAGTTTTCGTGTCTTCCGATACTTCAATGAAAGTGTCAAAATAATTTGTCGTATGGAGTTTTGTCTTGTCAGTCATTTTTTGAACAGTGTTTTGTTTGCTTGCCGCTAACGGTTAAGGCCTGGCGAGGGGCTGGAAATTTATAATGTCAAGCCTGGAACCAAAGCCGAATATTGTTACTATAGATGAAGATAACAACTAAAGCTAAATTCATAACGTCGTGCTGGAACTTCTGCTGATATTGATTTGTAGCGGATTGTACTTCCGTCAGCCAGCCTATTACCAAACCTATTGTTAGCGGCTGTAATGTCTATCAGTCAAACAGCGTAAATAAGAATCACCTAAAATACGTTGTCAACTAAATTCTTTAACCATTATTTTATCAAATCCATCCAATCTTTTAGCGTTTCAGTTGGAATCACTAAAGTCGCTAAACTTTCAATAAAAGAAAGTATAGCAGTCCGTGGCCCGTTTTTCCAATCATCACTTCCATAAAAAGCATCTTCAGATTTTTGTCTGTACCCTAAGTTTTTAAAAGAGCGGATTACAAAATAAGTGTTCTCGTCATGGAGTGAAGCACCGTGTGCACCAACATTTATTTCCCATTTTCTTAGAAGAGGTAATGATTGTGTAACATAAACATCGTGAAACTTGTCTCTTGAGCCGGGCTTGAGATTTAAAATTAATATTTTAATTGTCATATCCATTGTCTTATGTTGTGATGTATCACTAAATGACGATTTGAAAACTGTTGATCGTCCTACCGAGTATTCCGAAAAAAATAATATTAGTGTCAAGATTATCAAAGTAGTCCTCATTTTGTATTTTTTTACAAAAATGTCTGTCAATGCTTTTGCTTGTTGATAATTGTTATGCTGCAAATTATAGCCTCTAACGGTACGGCTTTGTGCAGGCATGGGATTTGAAAAACGTTCGCCTGGAACCGCTGCTGATTGAAAAACAAATGTATAAGGAGTATTGCTGCAGTTGGGGGGTTTTATAATGTCCAGCCCGGGACTGCAGCTTGGTTTTATTTTGTTGATGAAAATAGGAACTTTTGCTTGGCTTTGTTCGTCAGTCGAAACATAAACTGATAGCGATTTGTAGCCGATTGTTCCAACGTCAAGCCCCACTTGCAGCAATACTTTTGTTAGCTGCACACCCTTCTCTGTCAATGATAAAGCTATTCAATATTTAAAGGATTAAATCACTTCGTAAAACGTAAGAAGATTTCGGTGATGGTCTAAGGCAGGAAATTCTCTGTTACCCCACGGTTGTGCTTCAACAACTGTGTCAGGATTATAAATTACCCCTTGCGTTTTATATTCTTCAAACAATTCGTCCACATCTTGAACTTCTACTCTGCAACTGGCAGTGCCGGCTAAGAAACTTTCTGCTCCACTGCAAATTGGGTCTGCGGCTAAAGAAGCTCCTTTATTTTTCCATGTTTCATCACCTGACTTCCATAAATGTATTTCAACATCATCTCGAACTACTATAGCAAAGTCTTCATCATGGTGACGAACTCTAAAGCCCAACTTTGTGGTATAGAATTCAATTGATTGTTTTATGTCCTGAACCGGAAGGGCAGGAATAGTTTTTTTCATTTTCATGCTTATTGCTTTAAACTTTCTTTTTTTTTAATGAACTGCACACAACAAGATTTGTTCACCAGCGGACGCAGGAATACGTTAACAGTAAAATAGTCTTTTGCTTAAGATTACTTACGCAGTTTATTATTTCCGCAATTTCTTCTTTGTTAAATACGCCGGGTAATTGCAAAGGTTTTTTTGGTCTTGGTATATCATAGAAAAACTTCTCTCTGTGCAATACTTGTTCAAAGTAAAACTTCAGAGCATTTATACGGCTATGTATGGCATTTTCTGATAACCCTTTCTTTATACAATACAACAAATACCGTTGCAAATGCTGCGGCTGCAGGTTTTGTACCGGGAGTTTACCAATCACCTGCAGCAATTGTGCGAATTCATTACAATAAGTGCGAATGGTAGAAGGGCTGTATGCTTTTAATACAAGCTGCCGTAAGAATCTCTGCAACTCCTGTTTATTATTTTCACTCGCTGATTTTATTGCGGATTTTTGTGGTATGGCGTTATTGGTTTTATTTCAGGGGTGTGTTGAACAGGCAATTTACATTTGATACGGTTTTCAGTTGTATCTGGTATCGTGCAGCCATGCAAGGTTTCACTCCATTCCGCGCCTCGTCCTTTTTGCAACCGTTTATTGAATACTGCGTTGAATTCAAACTTTATTAAAATGCAGTTTTTATTCTCATAAAAAATCGTTTCATAAGTTATGGATGACATTTTAATGAATAAATTACTTCTATTCATACCTGAAAAGACAAAAAAAATCTTTTACATGCTCCTCAAATATCCCCAGGCATGTAACCGGTCTGAGTCTTCGATCCAGCGCTCGCCTACATCATCGCGGTAATACATAGAAGGGATCATGATGTTAGCTACGCGGCTGTAGGCTTGTGACTTCGCCTGCTTCATCGTTTGCCCGGAGCCGCATACGATCAGTACCACACCCGTTTCACCCGCAATTACCCACTCGCCGTTCACGAGCTTCACATCTTCAATGTGCACTCCTTCGAAGCTTGGCTTCTTAAACATGATAACAGAGTCTTTGGTGTAGGTGTTATAGGTCTGCACATCATTAAAAGGAAAAGGCGGCATCACGATACGCACACCGATCTGAAAGCCGCGCTTCGTTTTGAATTCATTCAGCGTCCCATCCGCCATTCCATATAAAAAATCGCTTATGGGCATGTTGATGCCTTCCTGCTGGATGCTGATGGTTGGGTAGCCAAAGCGCGCCGTGAACTCGAGCGGGTAGATGCCCTGTGCATTCACGATGCAGTTCACATCCATGTAGCCGGTATATTTCTCTTCGGCAAATTTGGCTGCCATCTTCGCCAGGGTGGCGGCAAAAATTTTATTCGGCTCACTCCAGTACATCGTAGTGCCCATCTCGCCGGTAGCAGGTCCAATATTACCAGGGAAAAGTTTCTTATGCTCGAAGTTCACGTTAATGGGGGTTATGAACTTCGTGCCATTGAAGAAAGCGCCTACTGCCACTTCAACTCCAGTTACCCTGCGCTGCAGCTGGAACACCTTCACCTTATCGGCCCATGTTTTCTTGTAGGCTTCGAGTAATTGAATCACATCTCTGCCATCTTCTTCCTCCCCCACAAACAATAACCGCTTGTAGTTTTGTGCCTCACCACTGGGCTTGATCACGTAGCGGTTGGGGTTCTTCTTTACAAAATCAATGGCTATGTCGAAGGAGGTGAATTCTTCAAAGGGAATAATGCTCACGCCATATTTCTTCAGCTCTTCCTGCCCGAAGGTGCGGTCGTCTTCCAGCCTGTCGGTATAAGGCGTGCCGCCCACCACGAGCTTTCCGCGGCTCCGCATCTCTGCAGCCCATTCGCCCATGCCCAGCACATCATCGAAGACTATGCAATCTGCCCAGTCCACTTCTTTTCGCCAGTCATCGGTCTTCGGGACAAAGCCATCGGCACAGTCTTTACTTTCCGGCTCACGGATCCAGTACTTCACCTCATGACCTTCTTTGACTACTTCCCAGGCTATGTCGCTGATGAGTGCATCGTAGGAGACGAATAGGAATTTCTTTTTTTCCATGGAGGTAAAAGTAGGATGGTAGGAGCAATGGTGAATAAATTATTTTCATACTGCAGGTAGTGGCAAGAGTCTGCTGTTATTGCTTGTTCATATTTTTCAGAGGTCAATTTATATTCGATTTGAGCGTGGTTCTCTCCTTTAGGAGTCGATTCTGTTTTTAGAATGCCGGCCTGTTAAGTGTTGAGCTTAATCTGCTTTAGAAGCAGCGGTAAGCAACAAATTATTGAACACTGTTCTCTTTTTTAGGATTGGCGTAAGTGCGAGCAATTTTAAACATCCTTAATAATTTTTCAAATCACTGTAACAATTTTCTTTTTAAATTTCTTTTGGCTTGATCCAAAAGAAACAAAAATCAAGGCTGTCGAAAAACGGAAGCGCTACCCAACCGCTCACCGGAAAAATGAAAGCTTTTAGTGAGCCGTACCTTTAGTTAAGTGGCCTCTTTGATGTCACACATTTTTCCTTGCTCTCGCTACAGGGCGATGCTCATGCTTCTGTTTTCCGAATGGCGGCGTATAATCAATTATAAGCACGGTTCTCCTCTTTAGTAGTTAGAGTAAGCAGCGATTTTCTTCAGGATTACAGAGCGGTAAACTCCATGTAAGAGTTGGATTTTGGGCCAGCAATTTAATTTAGAATCAAAATTAGCGCGGAAATTCATGCGCTATACATAAATAAAAAAGCCACTTCGAATAAATTCGAAATGGCTTTCCTAAACCAACGGTGATTATTTTGCTATAGTCAATTTGATCATTTGATTTTCATCTCCTGTTTTTATTAAGAGAAGATAAAGGCCGGATGCAAGATGTGTATTTATATTAAAGGTATGGCTGCCTGCACCCATATTTTCGTCCAGCACTTCACTAAGCACGCGACCAGCAAGGTCGGTGATTTCGATATTAACGTGGTTGCCTTTTAGAAGGTTGAGATTCAGTGTTGCCTGGGTTGTCATGGGATTGGGATAAAGATTAATTTCTGAAATTGATTTTGGATCGTGAACAGCTGTATATGCCGTATTTCCGGGTGTCCAGTTTGTCCATCCGCTTGTCCAGTCAGAGTCACCGAATGCACCGCGATAGCTCACTGCTTCAAAGAAAGGATCAGTGAGGTTGGTATTCGTGAAATCTGCACCTGTCAATGCCGGGGATCCAATAAGTGGCATTGCATTAGGACCAGCAAGATTAAACGGATCAGTTAGCATGAGGTCAGTATTATTTGCGTATGTGGCATTATTATATGCCGGAGTGCCAAACCAGGTGCTGATATCAAAGGTGCTTCCCGCGACTACTTCAAAATTGGCGGTGCAGCCTGCAATAATTGTGTTACGAACCTGTAATTGATCCGCAAGAGCATTTGCTTCCGCTGCAGGTCCATCAATCATTAATCCCGTGGGATATGCCATCAGGATAGTATTATAAATATCCTGCTGCGTATTTCTTCTGAGATGGGCAGCTCTTTTAAAGCTGCCGTTAATACTCGTGGTTGCAGTAACACGCGGACCAGCAATGGTTACATTCGAAAAAGTTGCTTTGGTAATTGGAATGTCTGCTGAACCAGTGGCGTCATTATCTGATTCAAATCCATTTGATCCGCTGACGTCCGCAATATTAGGATCTCTTAAACCATAGAGGAATTGCAGTTTTCCGCCGAAACCGTTATCGGTATCGAAATCATCATCGAGCCCGCGAAATGCAATAAGGTGTTTTGCATTTACGGTTCCTCCGAAAAACTCATATGAATCATCACCTGAATAACTCACCTGGATGTGATCGAGAATGGTTCCCCTGCCAACACCACCGCAGGTTAAGCCATTGATCTCACTGTTGGGTTGAAAAGCGATTCCCGGAAACTCAATGCGTACATATCTTATGATGCCGGAGTTATCATTATCATCAGGAGTAGCACCACCGCCGTAGGTTCCATTACCGAGCCCGTCTTCGATACCTCCTTCAATAAGTGCCTCACCGCCTGGTTGATTAATAGTGGCTTTTCCTAAAAGGACAACGCCCCCCCAATCACCGTAAGTACGGAAACTTTGAGGCCCGTTAGAAGTAAAAACAATAGGCTCACCAGGAGTGCCATCAGCTATCACTTTGCAGCCGCGGGTAACTACCAGCGATCCCTTTGATGCCTTGTCGCCCTTTATCAGCGTGCCAGGTTCTATGGTTAATGTAGCGCCATTGATTACATAGATAAATCCTTTCATGAAATAGACATTGCTTTTTGTCCAGGTAGTATTGGAAGTAATGTATCCTGATACCGTATCTATGGGCGATTGTGCAAATGATTTTACAACAATCAAAGAGCTCATTGTGAGTAGTATAAAACATTTTTTCATTGTCTGATTTTTTAGTAAAAATATTTAGTGAATATTACCTGAATCTTAACGAATGTTTAGGGTTGTGTTAAGGAATAGACCTGTTGATGAAGTGTTCGGAACAGAATAAAAAATAGTGTTAAAAGTTGAAACTAAGCCCGGCAGAAATTACTCTTCCCGTAGAAACATTTATTATTTGCTTATCATTAGCTGCGCGGAATTTACCATCATGGTTTTCATCCTGGTAGAATACACCATCCGTTGCAAATACATCCTGCATACTGATCCGTACGCTTCCGTTTTTAAAAATCTTTTTAGACACCTGGATGTCCATAACCGGACGCGGAGCTTCATAAATATCGAGGTACTCACTTGACCCAACTGCAATAATTCTTCTCCCGATCTGATTAAAGAAGACGCTGAATCCTAATCCTGAAATGGGTTCATTGTAGGTTAACCCCAGGTTAATGATGTAAGGTGATTGACCTTGTAAGCTGCGTGTAGAATCAGCTGAGTTTGCAATAGACCGCACATCCACTTTCGAATTAATGTAAGCAAGATTCGCGGAAAATATAATGTTGCTGAACTGTTTCCATCGGCTTATTCCTTGCAGAAAATCCAGGTTTTTTCTTAATTCAAACTCGACTCCAATGTTGCTGGCAGCAGTAACATTTCGGTAGGAACGGATGTAGCCACCGCTCGATATAAAATCTATGGTCTGCTCAATGGGCTCATTAAACTTTTTATAAAAAACACTTGCAGAAACTAATTGACCATTCCCAAAGAAATGTTCGGCGCGAAAATCATAATTAAAGATATTAGTTCTCCGCAGGGAATCATTTCCAATCACTACTGAGGTGGTTGCAAAGTCGTAGAATGAAAAAGGTGCCAGCTCGCGGAATTCAGGACGGGCAACTGTCTTAGAAAAGCTAAGGCGAAGATTGGTTTTATCATCAACTCCGTAAACCAGGTTGGCAGAAGGTAAAAAGTCAAAGGGCAGTTTCGAAAAATCTGAAGATTTAGTATTCACCTCGATCGGCGCATTCGCGTAATCAAATGATTTTAATTGCTGATTAAAGAATTCAAAGCGTGCGCCCCATACAATCCTGAAATTTAAAGGCAGCTTATTATCGAACATAAGGTAATAAGCGGCAAGCTGACTTGCTCCTGTATAAGCATCGGATGGATTCGTGATCTCGTCAATGCTAAATCCGGCGGTTCCGATATTTTTCGGATCAAACAGTTGACCGGGAGGTAACGCCAAGATTGCATTCGGATTTTGATTTTCTGAAAAGAAGGCAGTAATATTTGTTACTGTATAACCTAAAACACGAGCATTGAAGGTACGGTCCCGAGCCTGGTAATAAAGTCCTGCTTTTGCGCTGCTTTTATTCTTCAGAAAGTTAAATGGAAAACTTATATCCGTAGATTCACTGTAAACGTTTTCACCGAGGGTGGAAAAGAATTTACCCGCCAGCGATGGTGAAGCGGAACCAAATGGAATATAAGCGAGGAAAGAGGTATCGTTTCCATCATTTGGATAGATATTTTTATTATAAAAAAGTTTCCTGAAATCGGGTTCTGAGCGACCAATGTGTGCGTAGCCTAATTCCCAATGCAATTTTATTCCGTGTTCTTCGAAGTAATGATCTCCGGCAAGCTGACTGTTAAAAAGGGTATTGGAAACAAAGTCGTAAGCATAGTTTCGCACATAATAATTCTGTTCAAAATTAGTACCACCACGAATAATTGCGGAGTTCGTAGAATTTACAGTGTAGGAATTTTTAAAGAGTATTTTATTTCTATCTGAAAACTTATACCCAAGATTCACCATCAATCCTGTCAGAATATTATTACTGTATGTCGAATCATTATATCGATAAAGTGCGCCGGTATCTGAGAAATTAAAATCCTGACGAGTAATTAAATTATAGCGGTTGGAATTATTATAGGTTACAGAAACGATGCCTCCAAAGTCATTTTTAAAGAGCTTGGTATTTAATCCCCCTGATATTTGAAATGCCATATTGGGAAGGGTAGAATTTCGTTTATTATAACCCCAATCATTAGACAGCATCTTTGAATAGTTAATGATCTCGCCCTGCGAAGCATTTTGAACCGTTTCTGTATTAGGAAAATTATTGGGAAGAATTCGTTTTCCGTTATCTATTCCAAGCCAGTCCGTATTCCCACCGGCATAGCCATATCGGGATTTAAACGTTGAGGAAGTATTATACCCTCCCGAAATATTCACATTCAAAAAATTAGATTCCGGAATATCCCGTGTATTTACCTGTATCAGGCCACCGGCAAAATCACCAGGTAAATCGGGTTGGGCGGTTTTGGTTATTATAATATTATCTACAAGGTTTGAAGGAATAAGGTCGAACGTAAAATTTTTTCGATCAGCTTCCGTGCTGGGAAGTGAAGTACCGTTTATCATTGCTGAATTATAACGGTCACTCAACCCGCGAATGATCGCAAACTTATTCTCTGAAAGTGTAACGCCGCTTACTCTTTTAAGGGCTTCGGCAGTATTCTTATCCGGTGTTTTACGTATAAGATCAGATGAGATGCCGTCGGAAATAGTACTGCTGTTTTTTTGCATCACCAATAGTGAATTGATATTCTCTTTCACTAATTCTGTTCTTATTACCACTTCCTGCAATTCTTTGGTAATGCCGGATAAAGCAATATCCAGATTGGTGGTCTGGCCAGCCTTTACTTCTACCTTTTCAATTACTTTGCTTTGATAGCTGATATAGGAAGCTACCACGTTATAAACACCGGGAGAAATATTGCTTATGGTAAAATGCCCGTCGATATCGGAAGCTGCTCCTTTGCTTTGGTCACTTTCGAGGTAAACATTTCCTACAATAATATCATCGTTGTTAGCAGCATCGGCAATATGTCCGGAAATACTTCCTGTCTGAGCATATATAAAGGTATTCAACAACAGTAGCAGGGAAAGGGTCTGAAAAAATGATTTTAGCATATAAAGAATTTCAACAAAGAACTCCTTATGCTATAACCGTAACATTAAACCGTGGTTATGTAATTGTTAAATAAAGGCCGAACGTCTATTGCATCACCATTTAGTTTGTCAAATATTTTTATTCTGCCAATACAACAATTAAATATTACTTAACATTTCCTTTGCATAGAGGTAATATTCATTAGAGTGATTTGCAGAATGCGTAAAAATAAAAAACACATACTGCCACATTATAAAGTTGGAGATGTAGTGGTTCTTCGAAGCGGAGGACCTTATATGACAGTGGATGATATTGATGTTGATAAGGGAATTTTAGAATGTATCTGGTTTACGGATGAAGATGAGAAAGAGCATGATCGTTTTCGTGCGGAAGTTCTTGACCGCGTTGATGATTCTGAGGACTACAGGCCAGATATGGCAAATATTGAAAACGGAAGTATGCCATCAGAGAAAACCATTGAGGAAGAAAATAATACAGTTAACCAGGATCGTACCGCGAATGCACCTGGTGAAAACGTCGAGGTTATTAAAAGCAAGGATAGAAAAAGGTAATAGGCTTCCGGTTCTGAGACCCTATAATTTATTTTTATATTACTATAACGCAAGAATTGAATTCTCTGGTTAGAAGTAATTCTATTAAAGGCTCTTACTTTATATGGCAATTCTAACGAGAAGAGTTCTTATATCCACCCCTTTCAGCAGTGACCTGCTCCAGATAACGGTAACAAATAATAATGGAGTCGTCATAAAAAGCATTTCTACCTGGGATGATCAATATGATCTTAATTTAAGAGACCTTCCACCGGGGGACTACCTGATTACGGTTCAGAAAGGGGAGACTATAAAAAATAGAAAGGTACTTCTTAAATAAATCTGAATTATCCATTGACTTTATCAAGCGCTTCTTTTTTAGCAGCAATCTGTGTTTTTAACATTTTGATTTTATTCTCAAAATTAAGAATGGCCGCACCGGTTTCATCACTTTTATCTTGCTGCTTTAAAGATTGAAGCTGCTTCTTGTAATCCTTACGTCGTTGCCTCAATTGCTCAATGATTAGGTTCAGTCTCTTTTTGCCGGCAAAATCATCTATGCTTTCTAACAGTTGCTGCATACTTTCGATCTTTATTTTTTCCGTATTTATTTTCTCATCAAGGTCTGAAGTGGTGCTTTGTTTTTGTTCACGCTGAGCAAGCCATAATTCAGCTTTTTCTAATTGCTGCGTCTTTTTTTCAATAAGCTTAGAGATTATCTTTTTTGTCCTATCAGGATTCATATCTATTTTTTCAAAGATCAAATATATCAGGTAAAACAGAGAGGGAATGTTAAATTTTTTTGAATACTATGTGATTAGGGTTATGCATAGTTATTCAACCATGTGAAATAACGAGACAATTTTGATCCTTATATAACTATAAGTAAAAAGCGATGACTGGCAGACACAAATTAATCGAAAGACTGATTTGATTGGTCGGAAAGCTTGAGCAGTTCCGCATATTCTTTAGGAGTGAGATCATCAAAAAAGAAATTTATTGGATCAATTTTCGCTCCGTTTAATATTACTTCATAATGCAGGTGAGGAGCTGTGGACTTTCCGGTACTGCCAACATATCCTATAATATCACCCCGCTTTATATGTTGCCCTTGCTTTACAGAAATTCTGCTTAAGTGGCAATAATGTGTTTGATACCCCACCATATGAGCTAATGTTACATTACGTCCATAACCCCGGTCACCGTATTCAACGATCAATACTACACCGTTGCCTGTTGCATGGACAGGGGTGCCCTCAGGTGCAGCAAAGTCGAGACCTTCATGCATCTTCGGGATTTTATAAATGGGATCGATCCGCATCCCAAAGCCTGAAGCAAGATGGGAGACTTCCTGACTTGAAATAGGCTGAATGGCAGGAATAGAAGCAAGCACTTCTTCTTTCTTTTGGATCATTAGTGTAATCTGGTCGTAAGATTTAGACTGTATATAAAGCTGCCTTTTGATCTTATCTAGCTTTTGTGCAGTGCTCAGCATAAGTTCGCTGTTATCAAAATTCATCAGGTCTTTGTATTTGTTAGCCCCACCGGAACCTGCCTGCCTGATGCTGGATGGTATGGGTTCTGCTTCAAAAATAACCCTGTAAATATTGTCATCCCGGTCCTGAAGATCAGCCATTACCTGGTTTACCTGGTCCAATTTTTTATTAAGCACATCGTACTCAAATTGTATCTGCGATAATTCACGTCTCAATTCTTTTTCTTTGGGTGAATCCAAATAGGCATATGCCAGGTATACGATGATAAATGCGAAAACAAGTGTTGCAGAAATAAGACCTATCAGCTTCCATATACGATTCCGCAACGGTTCTTCATACTTTTCATACCCTAGTGAATGAGTATTGTAATAATATTTTACCTTTTTCATGGTTCGGTGCTCTGCTATTATTCATTAATTTTGTGCCCCTCATCACAGCTTAACAATTGTTAAGCAATAACCAATATTTCAAAAATAAGTAAATAGAATTATTAAAACGAGATTCTTCGGTTGATATGATGAATGCAAAAGAAATAAGAAAAACATTTATTGATTTCTTTAAATCAAAAGGCCATTCTATTGTACCTGGTGCTCCTCTTGTAATAAAAAACGATCCTACGCTGATGTTCACTAATGCGGGAATGAACCAGTTTAAAGATATTTTTCTTGGTGAAAAGAGTCCATCTTTCCGTCGTGTTGCCGATACACAAAAATGTTTACGCGTCTCTGGTAAACATAATGATCTGGAAGAAGTAGGAATTGATACCTATCATCATACGATGTTTGAAATGCTGGGCAACTGGTCGTTTGGCGATTCAAAAGCTGAAAATGGAATCGGAGTCGGTTATTTTAAAAAGGAAGCTATCCAATGGGCATGGGAACTATTAACGAAAGTCTGCAACCTTAATCCGGACCGTTTGTATGTAACCATTTTTGAAGGAGATACCGGAGAGAATATTGAAAAGGATGAGGAAGCATTGGCTTGTTGGAAAGAATGGATTGATGAGGATCGCATATTACCATTTAATAAGAAAGATAACTTCTGGGAGATGGGCGAATCAGGGCCTTGTGGTCCGTGTTCGGAAATTCACTTTGACATTCGCCCTGATGAGGAGCGCAAAAAAGTGGATGGAAAGAGTTTAGTAAATAAAGGTGACCCGCAGGTAATAGAGATCTGGAATTTAGTATTTATCCAGTTTAACCGTTTAATGAATGGCTCGCTGCAACCGCTTCCTGCAAAGCATGTGGATACCGGGATGGGCTTCGAAAGGTTGACACGCGTACTGCAAAATAAATTTTCTAATTACGATACGGATATTTTTCAGCCGCTGATCCGCTTCATTGAAAAAATTTCCGGCATTCAATATGGCAATTCGGAAAAGAGTGATATAGCCATGCGGGTGATAAGTGACCATATCCGCGCCATCGCTTTTGCAATTGCTGACGGACAGCTTCCATCTAACACGGGAGCAGGTTATGTGATCAGAAGAATTTTACGGCGTGCCGTGAGGTATTATTACAGTTTTCTGAATATACAAACACCGCTTTTGTATAAAATGATACCTCAGCTTGCTGAGGAATTTAGTGATGTGTTTCCTGAAATAAAAATGCAGCAGGAATTTATTTCAAAAGCAGTTGAAGAAGAGGAGAAGACCTTCCTGAAAACGCTCGAAAAAGGGCTTCACCGTCTCTCAAATTATTTCGAAATTCAGTCGCAAAAAGCTGATGCCGAACCTGCAGAAAAAAATGTCTCAGGAAGTACTTCTGAAAAGAGACCACCAACAGATTTAAATCATAAACTGCCATATACGATAGAGGGTAAATTTGCATTCGAGCTGTATGATACTTTTGGTTTTCCACTGGATTTAACCCGGCTTATTGCCTCTGAAAGAAACTGGGATATTGATGAGGAAGGATTTAATGATGAATTAAAAAAACAAAAGGAGCGCTCCCGCACTGCTTCCGAAATTGTAAGCGAAGACTGGATCGAGATTAATAAAACCGATAAGATCGAATTTGTCGGTTATGATTCACTGCAATCAATAACTTCAGTGGTTAAATACAGAAAGCAAAAATCTAAGGAAAAGGAAGTATTTCAGCTTGTATTAGACAAAACTCCTTTCTATGCGGAAAGCGGAGGGCAGGTAGGCGATAAAGGAAAATTAGTTTTTGGTGATGAAGAAGTAGAAGTGCTGAATACGAAAAAGGAAAATGACCTTATCATTCATTTTGTAAATAGGTTTCCCGGATCTTTTAATGAAACAGTAAATGCAAAGGTGAATCCTGAATTGCGTGCCAGTATTATGAACAACCATACTGCAACACACCTGCTCCATGCTGCGTTAAGAAAAATTTTAGGCACTCATGTTCAGCAAAAGGGATCACTTGTTTCTGCAGGTTACCTGCGATTTGACTTTTCTCATTTTTCTAAAGTGAATAAACAGGAGTTACAGCAAATTGAGGAACTGGTAAATAAAAAAATCAGGGAGAACATTTTGAGACAGGTAGATATAATGTCTGTGGAAGAAGCAATGAATACTGGAGCAATGGCGCTCTTTGGTGAAAAATACGGTGACCAGGTTAGGGTAATAACATTCGATTCAGGTTATTCACGGGAATTGTGTGGTGGCACTCATGTTCCGGCAACAGGAGCCATTGGCTATTTTAAAATTGTGTTGGAGACGGCTGTTGCAGCAGGTGTTCGTCGCATCGAAGCTATCACGGGTGAGGCAGCAACTCAGCTTATCAGCAAAACTTTTGATCGCCTTGATTATATTTCCGAACTGTTGGGTAATGCGAAAGATGTGGAGAAAAGCATTCAGAATCTTCAATCTCAAAGTGAAGTGTTTAAAAGACAGATAGAATCCTATAACATGCTGAAAATAAAACAGTTAAAGGATTCATTGAAACAAACAGTGGAAGTAATAAACGGGTATAAATTTATTGGGACAGTTACGGATCTTGATTCTGTAGAAGCTTTAAAAAAGCTTTCTTATGACCTTAGAAATGAGGTTTCAGATCTTGTATTTGTTGGAGGCGCAGCTATTGATGGAAAAGCAAACTTATGTGTTATAATTGCTGATAGTTTAGTGAAAGAAAGGTCAATGGATGCCGTTAAAATTATCCGTGATATCAGTAAAGAGATTAATGGCTCAGGAGGGGGACAGAAATTTTTTGCCTCTGCTGGTGGCTCAGATTCTTCGGGACTTACAAGAGCTATCGAAGCAGCAAGAAATTATCTCAAAAACTAGGATTCAATATTCCCTGAAAAGTTTGGATAGCATATCAAAAGTGCCCTTCAAGCATTTTCCATTTTCCTCGCAAGAACTTTATCTACTCGTTTTCCATCCATATCCATTACCTCGAACTGGTGATTGCGGAAAAAAAAATGATCCGCCGGCTTAGGAATTCGTCCGAGCTGATGCATGATGAAGCCACCAAGGGTATTGTAGTTTCCGGTATCTTCTTCCGAAATATCCGGCAAACCAAGCAGCTCACTCCATTCATAAGTTTGCATAACACCATCTATTAGCCAGGAACCATCTTTTCTCTGTACAGCCTCATCCCGGATGTGATGCTTTGCAAGTGGAATATTCCCAAAGATGGATTCCACCACATCATGAAGGGTAACAATTCCTTCAACTGATCCATACTCATTTACAACAAGCGTTACATGAACCCCACTGTTCCTGAAGTTTTCAAGCACTTCAAGTGCTGGCATGGATTCCGGTACGTAGACCGGCTGTTTCATAATGGTACGGATGTCCAGAAACTTTTTTTTACTTAACTGAACAAGGATATCCTTAATGGATACGATGCCCAATATTTTATCCATGCTATTATCACAGACAGGAAAATTTGTGTGGATACTCTGTTCTATAAGATGCTGCACTTCACTTGTAGTGGCATCTACATCTATCCAGATAATTTCCTGGCGGTGCGTCATTAGGGTATTCACATTGCGGTCTGCGGTGCGAAAAATGCTGCGCATCATATCTGATTCCTGCTTTTCAAGTACTCCATGCTCAGAGCTTTGCTGGATCAGGTGCTCAAGTTCTTCTTCAGTTACAGGTGGTTCACTTTGTTCCCGGAAGCGTAAAAGGCGAAGAATAAATTTTGTTGAAATATTCAGCAACCAGATAAATGGTGCCGCTACATAATAAACAACATTCATCACCGGACCAAGAATTAACGCAATAGGCTCAGGTCTTGAAAGGCCAATAGTTTTAGGAACCAGCTCACCAACAACCATAGTCAAAAAGGTGGTAAATATCACGATCACAATTACTCCAAGTATGCCTGAATATTCTTTTAAAAAATCGTACCTGGCAAAAAAGGCAGACACATCACCTGAAAAAGATTCCCCTCCGTATAATCCGGCTACAATGCTAACGGCCGTCATACCGATTTGTACAGTAGGTAAGAATTTCTGAGGGTCATTTGAAAGCTTCAGTGCAATTTTTGCGCCGCGGCTTCCTTTTTTAGCTAACCGCTCGAGCCGTACTTTTCTGGAAGAAACCAGTGATATCTCCGACATAGCAAATACGCCATTCAGAATAACAAGCAATAGAAGAATTCCTAACCGTGCAAGTGTTTCCATTATTAAAGGCAAAGTAATTAGAAAAAAATGAAAGTGAATTTTCGGAATGGCAATCTTTACCCTATTAAATTTAATAAGCTTCAAGGACAATTGCAAAGCACAGGATTCACAATACGGTTAGAAGGTTTGAATTCTAAAATGATTTTTATGGTTCTTTCAGAAACTAGTATTTTGGTGCTTAAATTTTAAATATTTATGAGGTTTACGCTTATCAATTTAATTTTTTCTTCTGTTTTATTCATAGCCGTTGCGGAGCAAGACCAGTGCAACAATGCGGATACGAGCCATACCAAAAAAAATGGAATGACCCATTCAGATCAGGGTGGAAAAGGCGGGAAAAAAAATGGTTCAGGTGGTGCCCGCAAAAATTCAAGCCAGCCGGATAATACTGCTGTTCCAAACAGTACAGATAATACAAACAACTCCCCATCATCAGAATCGGTCACCGGTGTATGGGACATCAGCACTGCTAATCAATATAAGCTTAACAAAAAGATTCATGGTACCTGTATCGTTGCTATAAATTTTTTTAGTGCACGCCGCAGTGGCTCACCTGAAAATAACCAGATAGCACTTAACCCTTATCTGGCCTTATTTGATTCATTGCACTGGCAAATTGTTGAATGGACCGGTGATGCCTCTGCACATCTTAACCGGTTAAAAGTAAACGACACCACCCTAAGGGCGGGCAACGGTTTTAACTGTACCGACTGTGAAGCAAAAAATGCTGCATGTTGTGTTCCTTTCGGTAAAGACTTTTTTAATGAAAATCTGCGTCTGATGAAAAAGACGCGCATCCGCAATTTCGATTACACCGTCAATTTATCAAGCGGTACTATTGACGAAGCACTATGGGCGTGTAAAAACGGAGCCACTTGGTTGCAGGGTGAGCTCGAGCTTTCCACCAAAAGACATGTAGACAGATGGCCCAATGGACAAAGCTATGTTAAGGAATGGCAGGCATATATCGATGCTATACATAAGCAATATCCAAATGTAGTTTTTGAATCGGATGCCGCTCCAATATGGAGCAATCAGCCGCGCGATGTAGAATGGAACAATGCCCTTACATCACTAAAAGGAGATGGATCAAAGCGGATGTATTTATGGGATGATGACTGTTTCACAGCCACCAACGACTGGAATTATAATATCTCACAGATTAACCTGGCTTACGATAAAACCTACCCTGACCGCCTTCGAATGATGCTGTCAAAATTCCCAGGTGATTCCGTAAATATTGCTCAATGGGGGATGAAGAACTTCCAGGACCCCCAACTCGATAATACCATGGCAGGAGCACACCTGATTGTGAAGGCCTATTCGTTATTTGAATCAATGACCATGATTAACCATGCTTTTTTTATGAGTATGAAACAGCTAATTGACAAGACTATGGTTCCAACCAACAACTATAAGATATTAGTGTTAGCTGGAAAATTTGTCGCGAACTCTGATATGGTAGTTACAACAACATTGCCAGATGGCCTTTCGGGATCGGTAGGAGTAAATGGCAAAACATTTTACTGCCTGGTATCCAATCAAACGGGTGGCGATAGAATCTATCCTGATATTAACATAAATGGAACGGGAGAAAATGTTGTTTATCATCAAATCACTTATACTGCAGCATCTCCTGGTTCAATGGATTTTACCCGGACAACCAGGAATGAAAAAGATATTTTACTGAAAAACAATTCTGTCTCACTCATTTATTTTACAATACCCTAAGTGAAAGATAATGCATAAAGTTTTTCAGTTTTAATTTTCAATTATATTTGCGCGAAATCGAAAACAAGCGGGAGTAGCTCAGTTGGTAGAGCACAACCTTGCCAAGGTTGGGGTCGCGGGTTCAAGTCTCGTCTCCCGCTCAGTGTTATAGTGAGCTATCCTATATGGATTGCGTTCTTTGCAGATTATTATTAGCTATCAAACATGCCTTGGTGGTGGAACTGGTAGACACGCAGGACTTAAAATCCTGTCGCCCGAAAAGGCGGTGCGGGTTCGATTCCCGCCTGAGGCACAGATTGATTACATTGTTGGATGAAATGGTCTTCTGTTATCACATCTGATTTTATCCGGTTTCATCTTACAGTTTTATTTGCATACCCTTTTTATCTTTTTCTCGGGCTGGTCGGGATTTGTAATCCAATCAAAATAAATATCATCCAATTCGAATTACATCAATTAATTCTTTTTCAACCGCATAGTCTCGGGCAGAACTAAAGAGATAATCTTCAGCATGAAATACAATCATTCTTTCACGGGATTCTGATGAATGTAATCAAGCTTTTGTTGTAGCATCATCCCATATTGATCCAGTTCAACAGGATGATTGCCTTCCTGCCAGAATTGAATGCCTTAATCTTTGGATTTACCTTTCCTGTAAACTCGAATTTATTTAACAGCCATATTTAAAGGCTTTATTGTGCATCATCTTTGATAAGTTCAACTATGCTTTTTGAAGTGAATTTTTTAAAATCGCGAAGAATATCTGAAAGATTAAAGCCGGGTTTTTGCATCCGCAATCAGATGAAGATGGCTGGTCATCAGGCACCCTATCCATAAATCCTCAGTCCTTTATAGGCTGGCAAAATTCTAATGAGTGAATCAATGCTAGTTTATAACCCGGCCGTGTAAAATCTATCCACTCTATAACTGTCATTGTCAGAAAATATAATGTATCTGATTGATTATAGATTTAATATTTAAACGCCATTATCTATAAAATTGGATTATAAATCAAAAGTTATGTGGGTCGGGATTACAAATCCCGACCAGCACGTTTATAAATTGAAAATATAAGGCATTGATTTAATTTTTATGCCATTATTATTCCATCAATAAATTACAACCCCTCACATCGCTATAATCCATTCGTCCCAGGACATCAAAAGTGCCATTATGATATTTTTTTCCCAGGTCTGAGGTAGCAATAAAAGCACAGGAGTCAAGGTTAGCGAGATCGATTATGTTGATAGCACCTGTTCGATCTGAATCAATTATTTGAAGCGGGTCATTCACATCACGGATTAAAATTTTCATCCATGGCGGGCAATGGAATGTTTGATCCTCCAGGAAATATGCCTGCGACAATAGTTCGGTCATTCCATATTCACTGTAAATATTTTTCACCCCGAATGATCTTTTCAATATGTCGTGCAATGCTTCACGTGTAATTTCTTGCCGGCGTCCCTTCATGCCACCTGTTTCAATCACTGCAGTATGATTTAAGTGGATCTTAAACTTTTCAGCAAAATCAAGCAAGGCAAAGGAAACACCTAAAAGAATGGTTTTTTGCGATGCAGCTTCGAGACTTAAAAGGATATTAAATAAATCATCGTGGTTGTAAAGGAAGAACCCGCTACGTATATGCTTAGTTTCCTTTATCAGGAAATCTGCCATATAAACCAGTGAAGAATTCCCTTTTTGCAGATAGGAGGGAAGCAAGGCGAGAAAACAATATTGTTCGGGGCTTCCAAAAAATAATTGAAATCCTTTAAGTATACTTTCTTCGTAAAGTTTTATATCATGCACATAGTGCTGTGCACTTTGATCGCGCGTTGTGCCGCTGCTGATAAATGTTTTCTGTTCTATAAAATTTCCAGTTCCTATCCGGTGCGTTTTAAACAGTTCTACCGGAAGAAACGGGATCTGTTCTATTGTGCTGACATCCTGAACACTAGTTTTTTGCAAAATACAGTATCTTCTATAAATTTCACATTCACCATACTGAAACTGAAAAACTTCCAAGGCAATTTCTGTAAATGACGAATCCGTAATTGAAAATATTTTTGATCGCAGTTCATCTCTGGACATCATCACCAATATTTTAGAGTGCTTAATCAGTCATTAAAATGTACATGCGATATTAATTTTCTGACTGCTGATGTCTGATCGCTGCTTGCTCTTTTCTCTATTCAATCCTGCTAACCTTAATGGTGTTGGTTCTGCTTCGCTCATGGAGCGGCATACTTGCCGTGTTGATCACCAGGTTACCGGAAGATACATGTCCCAATGATTTTAAAACTCCATTCACATCTTTTATGGTTTCGTCGGTGGTAGCAAACCGATTATAAAAAAGAACCTGAACCCCCCAAACCAAGCTAAAGGCATTGAATAATTTTTTATTATCTGTAAAAATGAAAATCGGCGCTTTCGGACGAAAGCTCGCCAGTTGAAATGCAGTATATCCGGAGTGCGTCATGCTCACTATTGCTTTTGCATTAAGCTGGTCGCATATCAAGCATGCCTGGTGGCATATTTCATCCGAGAGAAAAGTATGGGAAGATGGGTTCACAACCTTGCGCTTATTATATACAGCATCCTGGGTTTCTGCATAGCGTACAATTCGTTCCATCGTTTTCACAACTTCAACAGGGTATAAGCCGGTTGATGTTTCAGCGCTTAGCATCACCGCATCTGCTCCATCGAGAACTGCATTGGTTACATCATTGGTCTCGGCGCGGGTAGGGGTAGCGTTTTGAATCATGCTCTCCATCATTTGCGTAGCTATAATAACCGGCTTGGCAGCATTGATAGATGACTTTACTATCTGTTTTTGGAGGATGGGTACCTGCTCCATTTCCATTTCCACACCTAAATCGCCCCGTGCCACCATAATAGCATCCGATGCAGCAATTATATCTTCTATGTTTTTAACAGCTTCCGGTTTCTCGATCTTTGCAATCACTTTTGCCTTTGAATTGCGCTGGTGAAGAAGCGCTCTTAACTGGGTAATATCGTCAGCATTACGTACAAATGAAAGCGCAATCCATTCTACTTCGTTTTTCAGTGCAAATTCAAGATCGGCTATATCCTTATCTGAAATAGCGGGCACTGAAAGCTGGCTGTGCGGGAAATTAACCCCCTTTTTGGAAGTTAACCTGCCTCCATGAATAACTTTTCCTTCCGCTAAATTTTTATGATCGCTGCTAATAATTTCAATCGTCAGCTTTCCATCATCAAGGAGGATGTATTCTCCGGGTTTTATGTCCTGTGCCAGGCGGTCATATTTAATGTATAATTTCTCAGGTGTCGAGACGGTTTCCTCGGATGTGAGCATTATTTTTTTTCCGACGGATAAAAAAATTTCATTGTTCAGCACCATGCCAATCCGAAGCTTTGGCCCCTGCAGATCGCCAAGCAGGCAAACATTCGTTTTATTTTCCAGGTTATATTTTCTGACAAGGTCAACTGTTTGCTGATGATCTTCATGTGTGCTATGTGAAAAATTCATACGCGCCACATCCATTCCTTCTTCTACCATAGCCCCGATAGTTTCATAATTACGGGAAGCTGGTCCAATGGTAGCAATTATTTTAGTCCGGGTAAATTCTACCGCTTTCTTTTCACTCATATTATAGCGCCAAAGGTAATGGATAATTAGAACCGGATGCAGGCAACGATGCAATTGAGAAAGTCAATCCGGATTATTATTAGGTTCTTGTCCTGTAAATGCAGGCTCTGCATTCATTATGCGTACTGACTTTTGAAGCTCGAATACTTTAAATTGTTTTTTGGTAATTGAAATATATTCCTGTACCCGTGAGAAATTTGTATCTGTTACAAACACCTGCTTAAACCGCTCCCCCTTCAGCAGATCCAGAATATTATTTGTACGCTGTTCATCAAGCTTATCAAATAAATCATCTAATAACAGAATAGGGGTTTTGTTTGTTTCCTTTTTTAACAGTTCAAACTGGGCGATTTTTAAGGCCATCAGAAAAGATTTCTTCTGACCCTGTGAAGCAAACTTTTTAATCAGCTTTTCATCCATATAAAATTCGAAATCGTCGCGGTGAACACCTTCCGTAGTTCGCTGAAGCATCCTGTCTTTTTCAGCCGATCTTATCAAAGCAGAGCGAAAATTTTCAAGATGGAAAACCGAAATATATTTTGAAAATATTTCTTCACTTTGTCCGGAGATAATGGAATAGTATTTTTCAATAAGCGGTTTTATTTTCTTATGAAATGATTCACGCACTTTAAAAATTTTTTCTCCGAATGTAATAAGCTGATCGTTGAATGTTTCTATTAATGACGGATCGGGAAACGTTCTGGATCCGCACTGCTTCAGAAGAGCATTTCGTTGCTGCAATACCCGATTATAGTTCACTAAGTTTTCAAGATAGTTGTGGTCTGTTTGTGAAAGGGTATAATCCATGAATCTCCGGCGCTCCTCACTGCCTTCATCAATCAGGTAGTGATCATCCGGAGTAACCATTACAACAGGAATCAATCCTACATGATCTGCCATTCGGGAATACGCAATATTGTTTTTCTGCAGCTCTTTTTTTGATCCGGTTTGATATACGCAGGCTATGTCAAAGTTTTCATTGTCAGATAAGAAGTTTCCATGCACCCGGTGATAGCTTTCTCCGTGACGTATTGCCTGGTAGTCGTTTCCGTGAAAATAACTTTTCCCGAGACACAGGTAATGAATAGCATCCAGCACGTTTGTTTTACCGGCCCCGTTTTCACCCGTAAAAAAATTCAGTTCCGGAGAGAATTCAAAGTAAGTGGCGTGATAGTTTTTAAAGTTCTGAAGCGATAGGCCGGTCAGGTACACGTATAATCAAGGTTTATGGAAAATAGCACCCAATTGACTTTTTTCTGTAAATTCGCACCCTAATTTTTCAGGTGGGGAAAACAAAAATAATAAAAGAAACCGAGGGCACTTCTCCGGTAATGGACGAAAATCAATCCGCAAAAATAAAGGAGTCAGAGTTGCCGGTTGCTTTCTCGGGCGATACCTATTTATTCTGGTATGAAACGATGCTTCGTGTACGGCGCTTTGAAGAGCGTGCCGGTCAGTTGTACGGACAGCAAAAAATCCGTGGCTTTTGCCATCTCTATATTGGCCAGGAAGCCGTTGCGGCGGGAACGGTTTCAGCATTAAGAAAAGAGGATCCTATTATTACTGCATATCGTGACCATGGAATAGCAATAGCACGCGGCATTCCACCCAATGCATGTATGGCGGAGCTGTTTGGAAAAGCTACCGGCTGCAGTAAGGGGAAAGGTGGCTCCATGCATTTTTTTTCAAAAGAGCATTTTTTTTTTGGTGGTCATGGCATAGTGGGTGCACAGATTCCACTGGGAGCAGGCATTGCATTCGCAGAGAAATATAAGGGCACAGGAAATATATGTGTCTGTTTCTTCGGTGATGGTGCCGCACGTCAGGGTGCCATGCACGAGACTTTTAATATGGCAATGACCTGGAAATTACCTGTGGTGTTTATTTGTGAAAATAACCACTATGCAATGGGAACCTCTGTTGAACGTACCAGCAACGTAGTAAATCTCAGCGAATTAGGACGGGCCTATGAAATGCCCTCATCAAGGGTGGATGGAATGAAATGTGAAACGGTTCATGCTGCCATTGCCCAGGCTGCCGAGCAGGCACGGGATGGCGGGGGGCCTTCGTTTCTTGAAATTCTGACCTATAGGTATAAAGGTCATTCAATGTCAGACCCTGCAAAATACCGGCCTAAAGAAGAAGTGGAGGAATATAAGCTCCGCGATCCGATAGAAACAATTCTTGCCGCTATGTATGAAAAAAACGTTGCCACCACCAGTCAGGTTGAAGCAATAAACAATAAAATTGCCGGAGAAATTGACGCCTGTGTACGTTTTGCAGAAGAGTCACCCTATCCGGATCCATCCGAGATATATACAGATATTTATATGCAGAAAGATTATCCGTTTCTAATGGATTAATCTGCTGTACGTGCAAATTAAAAAATTCAATCCTTAATTAAAATTCAAATGGCAGAGAACATTAAAGATCAGAATATAAGTCTGGAAGACCGGCTTACTAATTTTGAGCATTGGGTTAATGAAAACCGTCAGCTACTTACAGTTATCATCGGTGGTATTGTTTTAATCGTGGCAGGTTTTCTTGCCTTTACCAAACTGTATTTAGGTCCTAAAAATATCGAAGCCAATAATCAGATGTTTATGGCTGAGAAATATTTTGGCCAGGATTCGTTGAATCTTGCCCTGAAAGGAGATGGAAATTATCTTGGATTTCAGCAAATAATGGATGATTACAAATGGACTGATGCGGCCAATCTTGCACATTATTATACTGGTATCATTTATCTTAAGCAAAATAAATTCCAGGATGCAATAGACCAGTTAAAGGCTTTTAATGGCAAGGATAAAATGGTGACTTCAATGGCACTCGGCGCACTTGGGGATGCTTATTCTGAAACAGGAAAAGCAGATGACGCGGTTGATTATTATAAAAAAGCTGCCTATCACTTTGAAAGTGATCTAACAACTCCTCTATTTTTGAAAAAGGCGGGTATGCTGCTGGAGAACCAGAAAAAAATGGGAGACGCAAAAAATATTTACCAGGAAATAAAATCAAAATATCCCAACTCTGTGGAGGGAAGAGATATGGATAAATATATTGCAAGGATTGAAGCGGCAAGCTAAACCTGTGAGCTATTAGTTTCATTAAAATGATTAATTAATTTTTCCATGTCTCAAATTGCTATTTGTTGAACTATAAATCTCCATTGTTTTTTTTTTACTTCCTTACCCTTGGTTCTGCACCATGCCTGTTTTTATCCTGCAAACCTTCCCTGTCTTCAAAGAATGCTGCTGGTTCGGAAAAGGTAAAAAGTGAAGCCAAAGATTCTTCTGACTCTACCCTTTTAAAGCAGTTTGATTACGCGTCGCTTCAAACAGATCTTACCAAGCATTCTATTCCGCTTGATTCTGTTTTTGATGGCGGACCTGGCAAAAATGGAATTCCTGCAATAGATTTTCCTGAGTTTATCTCTTCACAGCAGGCAGCCCATACATTATCTCAGATTGAATATGGTATTTATTTAGAAGGGAAAACGGAATCTAAATTTTATCCTTTCAACATTCTTAACTGGCATGAAATAATAAATGACAGGTTAGACGGGCATCCGATCGCCGTTACTTTTTGTCCTCTGTGCGGCTCGGCAATAATTTATGACAGGGTGATAGATAGTGACACGCTAAGCTTTGGAGTCAGCGGTAAACTCTATGAATCCAATTTGCTGATGTTTGATGATAAGACTGAAACCTTGTGGTCGCAAGGCCTTGGAGAGGCTGTAATAGGAACTCTGACAGGGAAGAAATTAAAACTGCTGAATTCTTCGGTGATTTCATTTGACGATGTTCTCAATAATAATCCGGGTGCTAAAGTATTAAGCGTGAATACCGGTTTCGACAGAGATTATAGCAGATATCCGTATGTACAATATATGAATAATGACAGCCTCATGTTT
This sequence comes from Chitinophagales bacterium, assembly GCA_013816805.1. Taxonomy (NCBI): domain Bacteria; kingdom Pseudomonadati; phylum Bacteroidota; class Chitinophagia; order Chitinophagales; species Chitinophagales bacterium. Next base: position 25,081 of record JACDDS010000004.1, read on the forward strand.
CCCATTTCAAAAACGGATAACCGTTATTTTAAAAATAAGGATGAAATATATGTGGTACCAGTAGGTAACTCTTCGGTGGCTTTTGCATGGAAAGCATTGCTGAAATCAGGTAAGGCAGAGGTAAAGACATCTGCAGGATCCATCCTTGTTAAGGTTGAAAATAATGTACCTCTCGCGGTAAGAAAGGAAACAGGAGAACCTCTTGCCGGTTATTTCAGTTTTTGGTTTAGCTGGTATGCACTTCACCCGAATGATATCGTTTGGAAAGGAAATAAATGATAGGTACTAAGGTGATTCAAGTATTACCTTCCACGGCAATATGCCTCATTCCTTATCGTTAATCTTCTTGACTTTAGAAAATTAAATTCATAATAATATCAAGACATGAAAAAAATTGCAATCGCTTCGATATTCTCCGCAATGATTATTGGATCAGCTGTGCTTGCAGGAAACAGCTTAAATAAAATTACTTGTCCGGATCATTCGAATAGCATCAGCACAAAGGCCGGAACCACTTCAGCAGTGAATGATAAGTTGCATACAGACAACAGTCTTTGCACTGACTCCAAGGATTGCAGCAAGTGCAGTAAATAAGTTGATTGATTAACGGATGCGCCCCTTGCAATTAGTGAGGGGCGTATTTATTTATTAAACTAACCGCTGTCTGGATGTGATTAATGAAAACTTTTTATAGATTTTATCAGCTGGTTTCCTGCGTCTTACTTTTCGGGCACCTATCTTCCTTCGGAGGTGAATCTGCAGGGAGGCAAGCAGTTAATACAAGTTCAATTGATATATCTTTTTGAACTTTTCACAAGAGTGATATTACTTTACATATTTATACCTTATCTTATTGGTAGGAAAAAATGGATTATTCATTGATAAAAAAAAAGCTCATAACCACCTTAGGTTTTATTTTGATTAGAGGAATTTGCCTTGCCCAGAAAGAAGGCAATCAATGGATATCATTTGAAGGCAGTGGCCTTGATTTCAATAACGACAGCACCATAGCAGTGGAGTTTCCGAGTGACATGCCTATTTGGAGATGCAATGCCAGCATCTGCGACAAAGATGGGAAATTGATGTTTTATACGAACGGCCTGAATATTTATAATCGGGATTTCCAGCTAATGAAAAATGGGAAAAATCTCAACTTAGGAAATTTTTCATTTTGGAACCCGATACACGATGGTGCCGTGATCATACCTTTTGTTGGAGATTCAAATAAATTTTATCTGTTCCATACTGACTTGGATAATATCGAGATTGGGGGCACACCGGATTTAACTACAATGAATTTATACTATGATGTGATTGATATGAAGCTTTATGGTGGCAAAGGAGGAGTTATTTCTGATCAAAAAGAGCTCATTCTCTTTAGTGATACTCTTACAGATTCAGGCATTCAGGCTGTCAAACACGGGAATGGAAGAGACTGGTGGCTGCTTTGCCATGAATATGGTAATAATAATTACTATCGATTCCTTATTGATAATACGGGTATACATGGACCCTATTCTCAGAATATCGGAATGATCTATACCGGTTTTAATGCTACAGGATATTTTTGCAATGCAAAGTTTAGTCAGGCAGGGAATCAATTTATTAAAAATAATCATGACTCTACAGTTTTTGAACTTTACAGTTTTAATCGATGTAGTGGTGAACTTAGCAATCGAAAACAAATAAGAGTAAGCGATAGCCTGTATCAATTAGAGGGATTATCATTTTCACCAAGCGGAAGATATGCTTACCTGAGCGCTAATCATTGGCAATATCTTTTTCAGTTTGATCTGCAGGCGGACGATATCCAGGCAAGCCGGGTTTTAATTGGTGTCTACAATGATTCGCTCAATCCTCTTATAACAGATTTTTACGACCATCAATTAGGGCCTGATGGTAAGATATATATCTGTAATTACGACGGGAATGCATCTTTGCATGTAATTAACGATCCGGACTCTGCTGGCCTGAAATGCAATTTTGTTCAAAATGGAATAACACTTTACCCTCATACCTATTGGGGAAGTGGTTTTCCTAATCTCCCCAACTATCACCTTGGCCCTCTCGAAGGAAGCGAATGCGATACGACATTTACTTCATTACCCGGAGTTAAAGATGTTGCCTTTACACACAGCATTTATCCTAATCCATGCTTTCAAACCACACAACTAACTATTACAGGAGTGAAAGAAGTATCCATTAGTATTTATAGTGCCATGGGAGTACTTATTTACAATCCTACCGTGCAGCCCATGAATGGTTTTGTTCATGTTTTTATTAATCTACAGGATCAAACCGCAGGTGTTTACTTACTTAAAGCGAAAACAGATCGGGGAGAAGTAACCGAGAAAATCTTGAAAGAATAAGAAAACTAGGTCGCCCCTACAGCAATGTCCCTCTAAAAAATAAAACTGCAATAGAGAAATAGATCAACAAGCCGGTTACATCCACGAGAGTAGCCACGAAAGGAGCCGAGGAAACCGCAGGGTCAGTTCCTAATTTTTTAAGAAATAAGGGAAGCATAGAACCGCATAAAGTTCCCCATAATACTACCCCAATCAAGGAAAAGAAAATGGTAAAGGCAACCAGTATCCAATGCACACCATAGAGATCAGTAAACAAGGTCCAGGCGGCTATACGAAAAAATCCGATAGAGCCCAATATCATTCCCAGAAATAACCCGGAAAAAATTTCTCTTCTCATAATCCGCCACCAGTCTTTGAGGGACACCTCACCCAGCGCCATAGCGCGTATGATAAGCGTAGAAGCCTGCGAGCCTGAATTCCCTCCACTTGAAATAATAAGAGGAATAAATAAGGCGAGAATGACTGCCTTTGCAATTTCATCCTCGAAAAAAGACATTGCCGTAGCCGTGAGCATTTCCCCAAGAAATAAAACCACCAGCCACCCGGCACGCTTTTGCATAAGCTTTAAAAAAGGCACATTCATATAAGGCTCTTCAAGTGCCTGAACGCCACCTATTTTCTGCATGTCTTCCGTGCCTTCCTCTTCTGCCAGCCGGAGAACATCGTCAATAGTAACGATTCCTATTAAAATCTCTTCAGCATCGATGACCGGCAGAGCAAATCGGTTATTGTTTTTAAAAGCCCCGATTGCCTCCTCTTCATCATCGGTTACAGCAAGGGCAATAAAACGGTTGTCCATAATATCAGAGACTCTCTTGTCAGGGGATACAAACAGTACTTCACGTATCCTTAAATCATCTATTAATTTACCTTGATCATCTATCACATAAAGTACGTTAACCGTCTCACTGTCATGCCCATTTTCCCGCACAAAGTCAAGCACTTGTTGAATGGTCCAGTCTTCTTTTACAGCGATATAATCCGGGGACATCAATCGACCTACACTATGTTCAGGATAACCCAGCAATGAAAGCGTAATGGTGCGCTCTTCATTGGAAAGCAGCTTCAGCAGTTCTTTAACTACAGGGCTCGGCAGCTCTTCAAAAAAAGCAGTGCGGTCATCTGCAGGAAGGTCATTTAAAACCTGTGCTGCTTTTTCTTCAGGAATGCTTTTGATCAGGTGCTTCTGCTCATTTAATTCAACAAGCTTAAAAGTTTTAATGGCAAGCGGCAGGGATAAACAATTAAATATGATCGCTTTATTTTCCTCATCTTCCTCGTTAATTAAGTCGATGATGTCACCAATGAGCATCTTGTTCAGGTGGGAAGCCAGCTCTGAGCTATTACCAAACCTAAGCAGTGTGTGAACATCCGGCCTTTTTATATCGAGCATTTCCATTGCAGTATACTTTTTAAATTGTTAGTGTATTTCCGCTCGCAGTAATACACATTTTTCGTGGTGCAAATATCCTTATAAAAATGGCGGGAAGAAAGGATTTATGCTATTACATTCAGATAATTGTTTGAGTTAAATTATTATTAAGAAATACAGATTTTTCAAAATAACAAATTCACAGTACACAGACTTTATATATTTGAGCCATTGTAATGGCGCGAAATCTTAAAAATATAACTGATTTAAATGAGGAAGGCATGCCCGATCTCGATACTACCAGGATAGGAATTGTGGTAGCTCAATGGAATGAAGAAATAACGGATGCCTTATTCGAGGGATGCAGGCAGACATTGTTGAAAGCTGGTTTGAAGAAAAAAAATGTGACAAGGGTTGAAGTGCCTGGTGCCTTTGAATTGCCTTCCGCTTCGAAACTTCTTGTCGAAACAAAAAAGATGGATGCGGTTATTTGCCTTGGGTGTGTGGTTCAGGGAGAGACCCGTCATTTTGATTTTATTTGTGAGGCAGTAGCCAAAGGTATTATGGACCTTAACCTTCGATATAATATTCCCTTCATTTTCGGAGTACTTACCACAGATACCATGGAACAGGCCCGTGATCGTGCAGGTGGAAAATATGGAAATAAGGGTATTGAATCCGCAGTGGCAGCAGTAAAGATGATTGCTCTGAAGAAGAAGCTTGTGAAATGACTTTGATTTTTTTTACCACTATTAGAAAAAGTATTCGCATAGATAATTTTCTGTAAAGGCCGTAATAAATGCTATGAAACTATACACTATTGATACGGGTTATTTTAAGCTTGATGGAGGAGCCATGTTTGGCGTAGTACCAAAAACAATCTGGAATAGTATTAATCCTGCTGACGAAAAGAATCTTTGTTCATGGGCTATGCGTTGCCTTTTGGTGGAGATGAATGAGAGGTTGATTTTAATAGATTGCGGATTGGGTAATAAGCAGAGCGCAAAATTTTTTTCTTATTACGAGCCATTCGGCGAAGACACACTTGAATCGTCTCTTCAAGAAAACGGATTCTCTTCGGATGATATCACCGATGTGTTTCTTACACACCTTCATTTCGATCATTGCGGAGGCGCAGTTAAATATGATGCAGTTGGGAAATTACTTCCTTCATTTAAGAACGCTGTGTATTGGAGCAATGAAAAACATTGGGAAGCCGCAACAAAGCCAAACCAACGGGAAAAAGCATCTTTCCTGAAAGAAAATATTTTACCCGTAAAGGAAAGCGGGCAGCTTAAATTCTTGAATGAAGATGAACAAATTTGCCCTGGTTTCAACGCAAGAGTCGTAAATGGTCATACTGAAGCAATGATGCTGCCGGTGATTCACTATAAAAACTTCACCCTTGTTTATATGGCTGATCTTATCCCTTCAGCCGGTCATATTCCGGTTCCTTATGTAATGGCTTATGATATTCGTCCCATGGTTACGCTGCAGGAAAAGGAAAGTTTTTTGAATGAAGCTGCTGCCAAAAATTATATTTTATTCTTCGAGCACGATCGCAGTATCGAAGCATGCACTTTGAATCAGACGGATGGAAAAATAAGAAAAGGAGAGGAGATCAAAATAAAGGAACTTTGAAATTCTTAATCCTCCGATCAATTAAACCGATAGCCAAGTATAAATTTTACTTTGCCGGGAAAATAGTCCAACCTGTTTTTGTTTGCAATAGAAACGTAATTATTATCAATAAACACAGTTGCCAGGCCATAGAATTTTTTACCGCCATATCCTATTGCATCGTGCGATACTAATTTAAATGAAGCGGTAAACGGCTTGTTTGATTTAGAGTTGTTTACAGTAGTAACCTCACCTGTATTAAAGGAAATGCCCGGTGTAGCAGAAAGTGTTATAAAAAATCTTTTGGGCAATACTAAAGTATAAGCATATCCTGCCGTGAGGCCAAAGCTGAATAAGCTGGCTTTATTTATTTGCAGACTTTCATTCAGATCGCCGCTTATACCTACCGGTATAATGCTGGAATCTGCGGTAAGGTGGTAATAGGAAACAAAACCGCCTGCCAAAAGAGAGCCGGCACTTTTTCTTTGAATTTCAGTGCCGATATAGGGAGCTATAAACGAATATCTTTTGTAGTTGAAGAGATAACTATAATCAATGCCTAAGTTCAGAGTTTTAATATCCTTTCTAAATTGCCGGGGAAATGAATTAGTGCCCTTACTTCCATCAGGGTTAAGAAATAAACCTTTATACGATTGAGCAATGATATCAAAGAGATTTTGATTAGGGTAAAAAGCTCCGATGAAATCTAAATTTTTAGTGTGAATGGTATCTTTAGTAGTATGGAAAACGGGAATTCCAAGGTCCAGTGCGAGGTTTTTGTAAGAAAAGCCTAATCCAATAGCTATTTTATAATCGGGTACAAAAGCAACTTTATTTTCTGAATTGTCTCGTAAGTTGAAGTGATTATACTTCGAGACTGAATATGCGCGTATGGAATACACCGATGCCTCTTTTATAATGTAGGCAGAATCATAAGTAGTCTTATGAAAAAGGATGTTCTGTGCATCCACAGATTTTGTTCCGTAATAAAGCGCTGTAATAAAAATGATACAGCAGTATCTATTTAATAAATATTTCATCGCAAAAGATCCAGGCTTTATTTCCTGCACCAGGATGCCACGAAGGTAAGATTCCATAATTTGTCGCTTTAATTTTAATATACCGTGCCTCTTTATTTATTGCAACACCTAATATTTCTGTTGAGGGATTTTCCTCCTTATCAGGTACTGTATTCCCGGTAATTACCGGATCTGAATACGTTTTTCCGTCAAGAGAAATTTTTACTTCCAGGTCTTCAGGCATTAAAATCCAGGAGCGCATGTCCTGCAGGAATTCTGCTCCAGCAAAGGACACGTTTTTTATTTTTCCAAGATCAATGATCACCTCCATATCATCTCCCCACCAGCCCTGGTAGGTTCCAGCACTAAAATTGGATGAACCGCTTATACCATCAAATAATGCCTCGTCACCTCCACCTGTATATTGAGAATTATAATTTTTAATATAATTCAGTTTCCAGTCGTTATCCGTTTTAATAAACCTTGCTGACACCATATGGCTTGGCTGCCCTTTTTGATTTATTGCAATAGCTTTAACAGTATCGGTTTTGGAGATGAAAAATGGGATGGTATATCTTGTTGAGCGGTAATCGGGATCAGCATTATTCAATGTATAATAAAGCTTAACGTTTGATTGAAATGACTTTACTTCAATTTTTAAGGAATCATGAAAAGAAGTGTGGTCCGCGATTATTACAGGGTCTACAGCGATTTGAAAATCATTTATGGATGAAGCAGGAGCAAGTCGTGCCTGTTTGCTCCAGTTAGTTTTTGGTTCAGGTCCCATTTCGAATTCCACCGTTTCTTTTCTAAGGATGGAAGCATTTGAAATAAACAGGCTATCGGTAGGGTTACCGTTTATAAGCATTGACTGGATATAAAAACTTTTATCGGAAAGATGATGTGCTATAATGGTAAAGGGCTTGTTGTGTTCAAAATCTTTGGTTTCTATATAAATTCGAACGGTGTCAAAGGCGGGAGTACCTAAAGCATAATAAGGTGATCCGGGAGTAACAGAATAAAAACCCATTGCACTTAAAACATACCAGGCGCTCATTTGTCCGCAATCTTCATTGCCAATCAAGCCATCCGGAGCATCTTTATAAAATTCACTCATAATCTGATGCACCAGCTTTTGAGTTTTCCAGGGTGCATCCATGTAATCGTATAAGTACGCCATGTGATGGCTTGGCTCATTCCCATGGACATATTGACCAATCATTCCGGTGATGTCTGATTGCTCACGCCCTGTAGTTTGGGAATTTGTGGAAAATAAATAATCCAGTTTTGCAGCTGCTTTCGCTTTTCCTCCAAAAGCATGAATCAATCCATCTATATCCTGGGGAGCAAAAAATGCATACTGCCATGCATTTGCTTCCGTATAATTAAAGCTTACTTCGTAAGGATCGAAAGGTGAAAGAAAATTTCCATTTTTTTTCGGCCTCATAAATCCTGTCTTAGGATCAAAAATATTTTTCCAGTTCTGCGCCCGTTGAATGAAAACCTTATAGTCTGCAGAATCATTTAATTGCATGGCAAACTGTGCAATGCACCAATCATCATAGGCATATTCCAGCGTTTTAGATACTGAGGAACCGTCGTCATCCATACTGATGTACCCCTGCTGTTGGTAAGCTTTTAAGCCAAAAAGATTTGTATCTGCACTGTGTTTCATTGCATCAAAAACTTCAGGATATGGAACGGATAGTGCCTCTTTCACCGCCGCATCAGCAATTACGGAAACCGAATGATATCCAATCATGCAATCTGTTTCATTCGCTGCAAGGGGCCATACCGGTAAGCGCCCGCTTTCATGATAGATCGCAAGCAAGGATTTTAAAAAATCTGAAGTACGTTTAGTTTCGATGATTGAAAGCAGCGGATGTAGTCCACGAAAAGTATCCCATAAAGAAAATACTGTATACACATCGAAATGATTTGCCTGGTGGATTTTAAAATCATGTCCCAAATATTTTTTATTTACATCATTGAAAACATTTGGAGCTATCATGCAATGATACAGCGCTGTATAAAATATTCTTTTTTGCACTAGTGTAACTCCGCTTACGGCAATTTTCCCCAGTTCATAATCCCATGTAGACTGAGCATTGATTCGTACTGCTTCAAAATCCCAGGCTGAGTTTTCGGCATCAATGTTCTCTTTTGCATCTTCAATATTTACCGCCGAGATGCCCACCTTTATATAAATGGATTCATCTTTTGAAGTGGTAAACCGGAAATATGCTTTTACGTTAGTTCCTGAAGCTTCTGAAATATTATTTCGCAAGGAATCATTTTCTGATAATCCATATGAATCAAATGTCTTTGAAAATTCCACTACAAAATAAATGACCTGGTTAGGAGCCCAGCCAGCAGACCGCCGCATTCCTTCAATGTACCTGTGGTTAATCACCTTGACAGATGATTCTACTGTTTTATCACGATGGGTAAGGTCAAGGATTATATTGGATTGATCTGATTGAGGATATGTGTATTTATGAAATCCTGTTCTTGTAGTAGCGGTTAGCTCAACATCAATATTGTCATCATCCAGGTGTACGGAATAATATCCGGGCAAGGCACTTTCATTTTTATGGGTGAAATGGGAAGCATAACCGTTTTTGTAGTTCCCTTCTTTCACAGCTTCCAAAACAGGCCGGCCCGTAGTAGGCATCAATAGTATGTCGCCATAATCTGAAACACCTGTACCGCTGAGATGAGTGTGCGAGAACCCGTAAATAATAGAATCACTGTAATGGTAGCCGCTGCAGCCATCCCAGCTTCCATCAACACGGGTATCAGGGCTAAGCTGCACCATACCGAACGGGAGCGTTGCACCGGGAAAAGTATGGCCATGGCCTCCGGTACCTATAAAAGGATTTACATACTGTGAATTAAGCTGAGCATAAAGGGTGGTCGGGAAAATTAGAATACCTGCAATCAAATAAATACAAATCCAGCCTTTATTAAGCAACTTCATAATAACTAATATCAGTTCCCAACTGCTTATTTAATAAGTTCATTGCACAGTATTAATCAATAACATACCATCTTTCGTCATCATTAATACTATAGGAAAGGCCATTGCTCATCTCATGAATTTCCTTTTTAGTGCCAGGATGAACGTAAATTTTCTTTTCAAAAATTTTAATTCCATTATTCTCCCTCGTTAAAAAATTAATAAGGGCGTTCATAGTAGGTTGAATTTCATTCAGCCATTCATCATCCGATTCCTTTACAAATGCTTTACTCATTTTTAAAATTCAGCTTAAATGTAATGAAGATATAAACTCCGGGGAACATACAATGCCGATACTTGAATTTACGAAGGCCTTGATGGCTTTTATTCCGTAAAATATTTAAATGGTTTAACCGTCAGTGCATGTAATATTTATTCATTTAAAAACAACTAACATGTACCACAACGAGTCATGCGCCGCTAAAGGCACCGATTACGGAAGCAGGAACAAACATCTTGCCTTCCGCTCCATGCAGCGAGCTGCTGTAAGCATTTACAAAACGGAGAACAGTTTTGAATTACTGGTGTTTGCACCAGGCCGCATAAAGGAAAATTTTCACATTGATGTAAAAGGAAAGGAACTTGGGATTTCTTATACACCACCTGAAGGATTTCCACGGCCTGAATGGGTGCTCCGGGAGTACAGCCGTGGCGGTTTTGTAAGAACTTTCATTATTGATGATACTGACGACGTGAAGAATATTTCAGCAAAGTATCAGGATGGAGTTTTGCAGGTGAGTGTTCCTATAATTCCTGGGAAAGAAAATATTAAACAGGAAATTAAAATCAATTAAATTTTAGGGTTGACATTAAAGTGAAGAGGCTGATCTCAAAGGCGTCATTGTGACGAAATGAAGCAATCTCAATATAAAGCCATTTGATAATTATTGAGATTGCTTCGGCCCTGGCCTTGCAAGGACGCAGTTATACCTTTGAGACAACCTCTTATTATCTATGCCAAACCAGGCATGATTATGATTCGTTTAAGTTGATATAATGTTGATCAGGATGTTGCAAACTGATCACATCAGTTCTGGTTCAACAATAAAAAAAAGCAGCAGGAGGTCTGCTGCTTTTTTAAAAAGCTTCCTGAATATTTACTGCACAGAAAATCTTTTGTTGATAGTTCCATCAGAAGCACGAATCTGAAGGATATAGATGCCCTGAGTTAATTTTTCCGAAGCGAAACTAAATTTATTTATTCCCTGCTGCAATGGTTTTGTTTCTGATAAAATCTGTTGCCCGATCTGGTTAAAAATCGTTACAAAGCTATTTCCATTATAAAGTGCATTCAACTCAACAGTAAATTGCCCGGCATTAGGATTAGGATATAAAGAAATCTGTTCGGTATTTGACTTTTGTCCGAGTTTTTTAGTTGACCTTGGCTCTTTTGATGCTGCTGCATCTTTAACATGAAGAATTTCTCCATTAATGTAATCAGTTACGTATAATTCATCATCCACGTCAGTGCCAAAGGCTGTGTACTCAAAAGGATCTTCCGTGCTTATATAACGGTTCACCCAAACACCCTTATCCTGGTAGACTGCCCGAAATATTCCTGTGCAATAATCAGCATAAATATACTTACCATACATATCCGGATAGTTTGCTCCCCGGTAAACAAAACCACCTATAATGGTGCCGCCACAGCCCGGACTTACAATATGCTCATATTCTGCTATGGGAAATGTAGGCGGGGTACCATTCGGATTACAGTCGTCTTTAAAAAAGTGGGAACCTTCCCAGCAGCTCCATCCGTAATTAAGTCCACCTTCTCCTGCTGGCTGGAAATCTATTTCTTCCCAATCATCTTGTCCAACATCACCAATCCACATATCATCAGTTAATGCATCAAAACTAAAGCGCCATGGGTTACGCAGACCAGTTGCCCATATTTCGGGAAGATAACCACTTACCCCTATAAAAGGGTTGGTTGGCGGAATGGAATAATTTTTTCCATTCTCTCCGTGGGTTACATCTATGCGGCTGACCTTTCCCAGCAAAATTCCAGGATCTTGTGCATTGTTCAATGGATCTGCAGCATCGCCTCCATCGCCAAGCGGAATGTATAAATACCCTTCACTGAAACGAATAGATCCACTGTTGTGGTTGATAAAGGGCTGCTTTACTTTCAATAATACAAGTTCACTTTGCTTTTTTGCCTGGTTTGGATTGTTTGGTTTTACACTAAACCTTGAAATTCGGGTATTACCATCTTTGTTAGTATAATTTACGTAGAAGTAGCCATTGGCCGCGTAATTTGGATCAAAGGCAAGTCCCAGTAAACCCTGTTCGTCACCGTCGGTAGTGATCAAATCGGAAATATTCAGAAAGGGCGCATCGCTCTTTTTTCCCGAAGAATTACATACCCAGATTTTGCCGGTTCGTTCCACAATAAATAACCGATCATCACCGGCATTTTCAATTCCCAGCGGCTGATTATAGCCGGAAGAAAAGGTTTTAAGTTTCAGGTTAGGTAAATGGTCCGTTTGTGCCTTTAGGAATGCTGTGGCAAACAGCAATGTGACGATTAAGGAAATTTTTTTCATTGTGTTTAATTTTAGTGATTTAATAATTAAGTAATGGGTACTATTAATTAACTGATACATGCAATGCAATTGAAAATATTAATGAGATATTATACAATGGGAATAATCAGGAATTACATGTTTATAGTTTCGATTTGACGAAGTAATTTACTGTTGCATGTAAAAGAGAATAATTAAATAGTGCGCAGCAGGAATAATTTTGTTCTAAACAGGACTATTCCTTTGTTAAAGCAGGGCGATGCCAAAATTTTTTTTATACTTTTTTTATAGTGAGTTATAAAGTACTGTTAATACATAACCGTTTACTGCCTGTTAAATGGCTTTGGATAAAAGGAAATAGATTGATTATTGGTACAATACTCTATATCTGCATTCAGCTTATTCCCTTCCAATTATTTACTACTTCTTCGATGAAAGAAACAGCCAATTTCATTGATGGTGATTTTTATTTGCAGGTTTATTCTAATTCCTCATGTGGTATTTTTTCACTGCATGTGCGAGGCATCATCAGTTATAAAAACAATAATAGATGTGATGGATTTATCGGGTAGAATTTTGTGGGAATAAAGTGCCTTACCCAATGAAGGAATAATTAACTGAAGATGGGTTTACATGGCCTTATAAATGGATATTATTTCCTGAGAATAGGAAATAATGATGTTATCCATACACTGCTGTTATCGCATTCTAATCTTGGTAAAATTATAATGACCTTTCGTCACGTGCCTTTTTCATTTTTAACTATTGGCGCTACACGGTTACCCAATAGTTCAATAGATTCCATTAGCTTAGAATGCGATAAGGCTGCATTATCCATCTGAAAAGTGATTCTGGAGATTCCGCCTAAAGCCTTGCTGTGCCGAATAATTTTTTCTGCGATTTCTTCAGGACCACCAACCAGCAAGGCACCTTGAGGGCCAACCTGGGCATCGAACTGCGATCTTCTTACGGGTGGCCAGCCACGCTCTTTACCAATCCGGGTAAATGTTTCTGCATAGCCCGGGTAGAAATCATCAATAGCTTCCTGCGTCGTATTAGCTAAATAGCCAAGAGAATGTAAGCCCACCTTCAAATTTTCAGGAGAATGGCCGGCTATTTTCCCTGCTTCTCTGTAAAGATCAACCAGCGGACGAAATCGGTGTGTTTCACCACCTATAATTGCAACCATCAACGGCAACCCGAGAGTACCGGCTCTCACAAATGATTCTGGTGTACCACCTACACCTAACCAAATAGGCAGGGGATTTTGAAAAGGCCTCGGGTAGATCGACTGATTCTTAAGTGCAGGGCGAAATTTTCCTGACCAGGTAACTATTTCATTGTCCCGTATTTTTAGCAAAAGATCCAGTTTTTCAGAAAAGAGCTCATCATAATCCTGCAGGTTCAATCCAAACAGCGGAAAAGATTCTACAAAAGAACCTCGGCCAACTACCATTTCTGCACGACCGTTTGATACCAAATCAAGCGTGGCAAAATTCTGAAATACACGTACAGGGTCGGCTGCACTAAGTACCGTTACTGCACTTGTAAGACGAATGCGTTTGGTGCGGGATGCCGCCGCGGCCAAAATGATTGTGGGCGCGGAATCAAGAAACTCTTTTCGGTGATGCTCACCAATGCCAAACACTTCGAGACCGATAGAGTCTGCATGTTCTATTCTTTCGAGTAACTGCTGTATCGAATCTGCATTGTTTGTTGTATTACCAGAGTCTTTACCAGGCATTGCTGCGGCGAAGCTATCAATCCCAATTTCCATGCTATTTGTTTTAAATCTGCTTATTTGTGATGAAGCATATAAAGGACTGCATTGGAGTCAATTCAATACTGAAGTATTATTTTTTGTTCTCAATTCAACGAAGATCCCTTGCAAAAAAGAAAAACTTTTGCCACTTAATTAGAGCGCTTTCTTTATCTGGCATTTTTTAATCTGTACAAGATGTGTGATACTTTTATAATTATGAAAATTTAATAAAATAGAAAATGAAATATTAAACCTTTCCGTTATAAACTGTCATACCATTAGAATTTTTAAATCTCCTTGCATGGCATTCCTTATCAATAAACGACGGATAGGAAATCAAATAGATTCAGCGGGAAGTTTGAAGTACTCAGATAATACATGCATAAATGTTTTCTGTTTCGCAAGTGGTCGCGGAGATTTGACAGTAGTAATCTTCTGGGTTAACTGTCATTCATCGTAAACATCAGCCAGATTGCTTATAAATAATATTCTCAAATGTCCTTCATTAAATGTTATTGCTCTTCTTCAATCTCAAACCCCAATTTCTTAATATCTTCCCAAAATCCGGGATATGATTTTTTTACTACATCAGGGTTTTCAATTTTTATTTTTTCAGACACCATCGCAAGCGGTGTGAATGCCATTGCCATTCGATGATCGAGATAAGTAGAAAAAGCGTATTCGCATGGAACAAAATTGCCGGAAATATGAATCTCCTGGTCATTGCGCGCCATAGTAATTCCACACTTTTCTAATTCCTTTCGAAGTGCATCTTCACGGTCACTTTCTTTGTATTGGAGATGCTCAAGGCCAGTAAATGAAGCTTTCTGAGAAAGTCCTGCGCAGGTAACGAAAAGGGCTGGGGCGAGATCGGGCTGATCGTTAAGATCAAAATCAAAAACATTATTTGGTTTTGTTTTGGTAAGGTGAATTCTTGCATCACCATAAGTTGTTTTTACCCCGAAATTTTCAGTTAAAGCAGCGATTGCCGCATCTCCCTGGAAACTATTTTGAAGCAGCCCTATAAGTGTTAGGTCACATTTATCTGAAAACGCTGCCATCTCATAGTAATAAGAAGCAGCACTCCAGTCCGATTCAATATAAATATCTTTTGGCAGGTATTTTTGTGGGGGCACATGAATGATGTTGTCGCTATGAGTATGGTTTATTCCGAAGTGCTTCATCAGCGAAAGAGTCATTTCAATATAGGGTTCGGAAACAACATTACCGGTAAGCTCAATCGTTAAACCTTCTTCTAAACAAGGAGCTATCATAAGCAGCGCTGAAGCAAACTGACTGCTTATACCGGACTGAACGGCTACGCGCCCCCCCTTGATATTACCACCTGAAATTTTTAAGGGCGGATAATTTTCTTGTTCCAGGTATTCAATAGTTGCACCCAATTTACGAAGCGGCTTCACTAAATCAGAGATCGGGCGTTGCTTCATTCGCCGGCTTCCTGTTAAAATCCATTCGCCTTTTTTTATGGCAAGAAATGCAGTCATAAAACGGAAGGAAGTTCCGGCATCATGTGCATCGAAAGTTGCTCCTGAAGAACGCAGGAGCTGCTGCAACACTATGGTATCATTGGAATCGGAAAGATTTTTTTTGGTAATATCCGCTTTCATCAATGCCTCGATAATCAGCACGCGGTTACTGATACTTTTGGATCCACTCAGATGGATGATCCCATTAATATTTTTATCTTTTTTTGAAATACAATACTTCACGCAAGTACAGTCTATTAGTTATAAGCCTTTATTTAAAAATTTAATGGCATTACTAATTTCTTCATCTTTTACTTCGACGTTAATTACCGGTTCGCCAATATTTTTTAATAATGAAAATTGAATTCGTCCATAGCTATTTTTCTTATCATGGAGCATCAGTTGTTGTAAATTTTCAGAAGCAATCCCTGCCAAATCGATCGGAGGGAAATGGCTTCGTATAAATGACACAACCTTATTCATTTTTTTTGGGGGGAACCCACAAACCTTTAGAGAAAGATACAGCTCGCCAATCATCCCTGCCGCCACACAATATCCATGCAGCGTTCTAATTCCTGTGCTTATCAGGGCGCTTTCCACAGCGTGACCAATGGTGTGACCGAAATTGAGAATTTTGCGCAACCCTTTTTCATTCGGATCTTTTTCAGTGACGGATAGTTTTATCTCTATGGAATCAGAGACAATTTTTTTCCAATCGACATCTTGCAGTTTTTTTATTGCAGTTACCCGTTTCCAGAATTCACCACCGGAAAGAAGGCCATGTTTTATTACCTCTGCAAATCCATTCACAGTCTCTTCTAAAGGAAGTGTTTTCAGAAATTCTGTGTTCACAAAGGTCGCGGCAGGATTTTGGAAAATGCCGACCTGGTTTTTGTAATTAAGAAAATCAATTCCCTGCTTTCCTCCGTACGCTGCATCAACCTGGGCTAAAAGGGTAGTGGGTATATGTATAAAATTGATACCTCGCTTATACGTTCCTGCAGCAAATCCACCCAAATCGCAAACTACACCACCTCCCAGGTTGATGAGTACTGCGTTTCGATCAGCATTAGTTTCTGTAAGCTCTTTCCAAACCTGCTTTGCAGTATCCAGGTTTTTATGCTGTTCTCCGGAAGGTATTTCAATAACCACATGCTCATTAAAAGATTCGAAGACATTCAGGCAGGCAGGCAGGCAAAGCTTTGAAGTATTATCATCAACAAGGATAAAAAGTTTTGAATAATTTTTTTTTGTAAGAAAATTTAAAACCTCTTTTCGAAAATTTTTAGAAAAAATATTTTTCCTGGTTTGGTTTTGTTTCACAGTAGCCATGTTCCTTTACAATTTCTAACTACTGTTAGAATCGGTTTAGGGAAAATCTAAAAAAAATATAATTATTAAGTATTTATGAACGCACCACTTCCCCTTTAGGCTGGTCTTTGCTTGTTATATTCATAATATCCACCTGTGTCCTGATTGATTCATCGTGGATTTGCATATATAGCTGCTTTACAAAATCACGTTTTAAACCCAGGTTTTCTCCCAATTCAAGCACTTTCTTTAGTACCTCTTCCCAGCGGCTTACCTGGAAAACAATCACGTTATTATCGCGCTTCCAATCACCGATCTCTTTTGAAAGAAGCATACGCGAGGATAATGTTTGCAGCAGGTCTTCATCCAGCTCATTAATCTTATCCCTTAACTCCTGCAATTTACTCTTCTCCGTTTCTTCTAGAGGATCCCGGATTACGAGATTGGAAATAATCTCGTACAGCCGATCCGGTGTAATCTGCTGACGGGCATCGCTGAGAGCTCTTAAAGGATCAATATGAGTTTCAATCATCAATCCATCGTAATGTAAATCCATGGCCTTTTGCGATACATGCGCAGTAAGGTGAGTATTTCCGCAAATATGACTGGGATCGCAAATCATTGGTAATTCAGGGCACATGGTTTTTAATTCAAGAGCTGTTTCCCATTGTGGCTGATTGCGATATGCAGTAACTTCGTAGGAATGAAACCCGCGATGTACTGTTGCCATTTTTTTTATCCCTACGCGATTAAAACGTTCAAGAGCACCGATCCACAACTGAAGATCCGGGTAGGCAGGATTCTTTATAAGAACGGGAACATCAACCCCTCTTAAAGCATTCGCTAATTCCTGAACAGAAAATGGATTTACTGTAGTACGTGCGCCTATCCAAAGAATATCGATGCCGTTCTTAAGCGCTTTTTCGATGTGCATTGGGTTGGCAACTTCAGTGGTAAGCCAGGCACCTGTTTCTTCTTTCACCCGCTTCATCCAATCCAGTCCAATAACCCCTATTCCTTCAAACTGGCCAGGCCTGGTACGTGGCTTCCAAATTCCTGCGCGAAAAACAAACTGATTAAAATATTTTTTTATGCCGAGGGCAGTTTTAATCAACTGGTCTTCCGATTCAGCGCTGCAAGGGCCTGCAATAAGTACCGGCTTTGAGTCAAATGGAAGCCATTCCTGCAAAGGAATAAGTTCAAGTTCTAATCGTTTTGTGCTCATGATTTTGCATTTGTAAAATTTCCCTTTCGGTATTCACCTAATATAGAAAGATTGAAAGTTTTTTTCAGCACTCGTGTTATTGCCTTCTCATAATTTGCATACTTATCCCATTCCAAATCCACCAGAAAAATATATTCATTTGGCCTTCCTACGATTGGTATGCTTTGAATTTTTGTCATGTTGATCCAGTAATCGCCAAAGATATCAACTACTTTCATCAGGCTTCGTGGCGAATTATCCAGCTGGAAACTGATAGATGCTTTGTTGGCTTCTGAAATTTTGATATTCTTATCTGTCAGAACAAGAAAACGGGTGTAATTTTTTTTGTGAGTTTCTATGTTACTGTTAAGGATTGTCATTCCAAAGGTTTCGGCGGCAGCATCGCCAGCAATCACAGCAGTAGTTGTCAGGTTCTTTTCCCTGACATTTTTTGCACATTCTGCAGTATCATTTAAGGCAACCACTTTTTTATCCGGATATCGCATTAAAAATTCTTCACATTGCCGGATAGCCATAGGGTGGGAGTGAATGAATTCTATTTCCTCAATCCGGACACCATTCAGGCCCATCAGGTGCAATTCAATATGCAGGTACGCTTCACCTATAATTCGAAGCTTATAATCGGTAATAAGATTGTAATTAGTGAGGATGGTACCTGCTATGGAATTTTCAATTGCCATCACACAGTAATCCGCTTCATTTTCAATAAGTTTTTCGCATGAAAGCCTGAAGCTGTTACATTCTACCAGCTCTATGTCACGACCAAAAAACTTTCTTGCAGCAACATCATGAAAGGATGCTTCTATGCCTTGAATTGAAACTTTCTTTTTTCGCATCTGGTTAAAATATTGCTGGCAACAAAGGTAATTGAAAATGTGAACGAAGAAAGAAAAAGCCGATGAAACGTGCGCGGGATAAGGGTTTTAACTAACAAAGGTTAGTTTGCAATCCTATCCGTATTTTTTTGATGGTGTTAATATAAAGATGAAAGCAATGATCTACAAAAACATGGATTCATATATTCAAAGCATCAAAACAGCGTTCGTAGATTACCTTCGCGGTTTATAGTTTTAAGTTAAATCAGGCCTAATGAAGAAGCTATCACATTGTAAGTTTAAAGTATGTAAGTTTCAATCTATATTGTCTTTATTTTCCCTTTATCTTCTGATAGGTTCTTGCTGCGTGGCACAGGGAAATTCCTTATTGTGGGAAATTTCAGGTAATGGGATTCATTCACCTTCATACCTGTATGGCACTATGCATTCCCGCGACAACCGGGTATTCCATTTGGCCGATTCAGTGATGATAAAGTTCGAAAAATGCGAGGCCTTTGCTATGGAAGTCGTAATAGACAATGCACTGCAGGGAAAAGTGATGGATGCAATTTTAATGGATTCATCCCATTCCTTGATCCGATTATTGAATGAAGCCCAGTTTGATTCAGTGGATGCTTACTGTAAAAAAAACTTTGGATATAGCATCTCATTTTTCAATAAGGTAAAACCAATATATACAGCTGTATTGTTATCACAGGCAGAAAGTGAAGACAATGACTCGCTGCATGCGAAGAAATTACTTTTCCTGGATCAGTATTTACAAACTATGGCGATGCACCAGCATAAAAAAATTTATGGACTGGAGACAGCAGAAGAACAGCTTCTTATTTTTGATGCACTCAGTTATAAAGATCAGGCTTGCATCCTGATGCAAACAATCCGGAAAACAGGAAGTGATGTTTCCGAATATGAAGAGATGATGAAATATTACACAGGTAATAATTTAGTAAAGATGATGGAGTTTGAAAATGACTTTTCATTACCCGATACCTTATTTAATGCATTGTTTACGCGGCGAAACCACCGCATGTGTGAGCACATTGATAGTATAATAAAGAGCTTTAGCACATTCATAGCCGTTGGCGCCGGACACCTTGGGGGTGAGAAAGGTTTGGTGAGCCTGCTTCGTGAAAAAGGATTTACTGTTATTCCTGTAATCCCTTCGTATAAAAATTATTTAGAAACCGGATGGTATCAGTTTACATCTCCGCAAAATCTTTTTACTATTCAATTTCCGGAGCCACCGGAATTAACAGTTGACCGGCGGGATTCTTTAGATCTGTTTCTTTACACAAGCCCTATTGCTGTCACAGAGAAGAGTAATTTATATTCCGTTTATATAATCAATTATACGAATATTAAGCCGGACTCTGAAAAATTTTTCTTTGAAAACCCTTCTGCGTTATTCCCGGATGAAACGGTTATTCCGGGGCACGTTGAGAAAATATTATGGAATGATTGGCCTGCCCGTTCAACTACCTATGTTATGAAGGGCGGAAAAATGATCACTGTTCTGGCGATTCAGATGAAAAACAAATTAGTAATACTAAAGGCAGAAGACACAAAGAAGATTACAAGGTTAAACCGGGAGCGTTTTTATAATTCATTTAAACTGGTCTCTTGAGGCTGCCTGCTGAGGAAGCTTCTGAATTTTTAACGCACGGTAAAGTTATAGCCGTTCCCACTGAAACCGTGTACGGATTGGCCGCGCTCGCAACAAATCCGCAGGCAATAGCTAAGGTTTTTGAAATTAAAAACCGCCCGGCAGATAATCCGCTGATATGCCATTTTTATTCCCTTGAACAAATAGAAAAATTTGCTGCATCTATTTCCGGTAATACCAGATTTTTGATTAAACACTTTTCCCCCGGACCAATCAGCTACCTGATTGATTTACCCTCAGAGTCACCCCTCTTCTTTGCAACCTGCGGCAGGAAACAAATGATTGCGCGTATCCCGGATCATCCGGTCTTTCTTACTATACTAAAAAAGATAAATGTGCCTCTTGCAGCGCCAAGCGCAAATACTTCAGGAAGAGTTTCGCCTACTTCGATTGAAATGGTAGAAAAAGATTTAGGTAACAATATTGATGGCTCAGTTGATGGCGGTTATTCAAAAATTGGCTTAGAATCCACTATCATAGATGCACGCTCAGTAAATCAAATTATTATACTTCGCCCGGGAGCTATTGGTGAAACAGAAATACAAACCATTTTACCCGATGTTTCTATACAAAGGGTTACTTCAGCCAATAGTGCCGAAGCAACGCCCGGATCCAGGTATACACATTATGCCCCAAAAACGCCGATCTATTGGTTACCTGAGGAACACCGACTTGTTTCAAATGCCATAATACTTCACACAGATGAACAGTTAAAAGATTTTAAATCTGAACAGGGAAAATATTTTTCTAAAAATAATATACACCTGGTAAGCCTTGGTTCAGTAAACAATTTACCAGAACTTGCACAGCATTTTTATGAACGCTTGTCTTCCATTGATTTATTGCAGTTGCCAATAGCATTCATGCTTAAAGTCAATTGGGGAAACTCTTCACTAAGCAAAGCAATAGAAAACAGGATGGACAAAATAATTCAGCATTCGGAATTTTAATCCCGAAACGACTTATGCTTCATTTGAGTATTATTCTTCATGAAAAATTCCTTCATTTACCCAAAAATAACTCCATGTGCCGCCGGATGCGGTGCTCCAATCATTAAGATTGAAAGAACCATTTCCATTCAATGCATTTTCAATTTTATAAATTTTTACCGCCTGGCTATTCCTGTTCCAGGTAAGCTTGGTGTTAGGTTGACATACTTCCGGTCCTAAATCAGTTTTTTGCAGAAAGAAAGCAGTTCCGTTTCCATAGCCAAAAACAGTAGCGATATTATTCGCATCAATGCACACTGCTGTTTCTTCCTCTACGCCGATACCTTTAGCATTCATACTCCAATCCTGTACCATCCGCGCAAGGAAAACAGTATGCCGCCCCTTGCGATCCGGATTATCGTAATGGGTATCGGTGATGGTTTGCTGCAGTATGGGAATATCAATAAAATCATCTCTGCCTAATGTTACTCTCCTGTCGTAAGGATTATTAAGGGCCTGCGAAGAAGTGACCGTGCCATATTGTGCCGAAAAATAAACATGGCCGAGGATGGCGCAACCTGCACTCGTACCACCGACAGGCACATGCCTGGTGTTAATCAAATAATTAATTGCATCTTCTACTTTGGTATTTTTCCAAAATTTTACATAGTCCCACTGGTCGCCTCCGGCAATAAAAAGTGCCTCTGCATTTTTTATTTTTGATTCGATAGATGGTTTATTGGCCATTTCTATGGAGGTGATAATAATGGTTTCTACTGAGTTTACCTTACCGAGGTTATAGATATAATCGTTATAGGCATCGGTTCCCGTTGCGCGTATCACTACAAAGTCTCCACCACCGCTGCGGTCAATCATCCATTCAAACGCTTCATCTACATCGGTGCTTCCACCCATTAAACAAAGCCACTCTGAGTGGTGGTTTGCACATTGGCAGGATCACCTTTAATGAGTGCTTTCTCAGTGGTTTGGGGTATTAACGTTGATTTATTGAAAGGTTGTGAAACGGGTATCCTGGATTTATAAACAGGCAATTCATCTTTTTTGCAGCTGATTAATGAAGTAAGGAGCAGCAAAAAAAGTGGAATTATTTTTTTTATGGTTAAAGTCCCCATATAAAGTATTATAAATAAGTCTCACGCATCGATTATATAATACCTTTTTAAGTCGCTAGCTCGCCGATAAGAATCTCCATTCATTTTATTTCTCAAATAAAAGCTGCAGGTAATATGCTACTTTCTTTTTTTAGTGGCTTTAGCTGCTACGTTGAAGTCAAGAGCAAGACTGATCCAATAATTTAAATCTTTTTTTGATTTCATTCCTTCTTTACTGATAAGTACCCATCCTTTGTATTCCCGTCCCCGCATTTTTACTGTTCTGCAACCTTTCTTTTCTACTGCTGCATTGTGCAAAGCGGGATCAATGCGGCACATTATTTCATCATCACCAACGCTTATACACATTTTTCCATTTACCATAAAAGCGATGCCCCTAAACATTCTTTTTTCTTCTACATTTAAAATGCCGGTAAGTGCTTCTCTTACTCTTGTAGCAAGCTTTGGATTATATGCCATAGAGCCGTCTTACTAATGATCCGGAATGTTGAAGCCATAAGAATCGTTCCCAGGAAAGTTTCGTGATCCCGATGCGATTCGAACGCATGGCCCACAGCTTAGAAGGCTGTTGCTCTATCCAACTGAGCTACGGGACCAAAAGGAAAAAATAGGAAAAACACGAGTGTACATTTCCAAAGAATGGTATTTTTTCCAGCCTTCTTAATAAATTAAGCGTCACTTTTTACCGTACAATTCCTAGGAAAAATGTCAGGATATCAATCTTACGTTAATGGCATTTTGTCCTTTTTTTCCTTCTGTAACATCAAAAGAAACTTTGTCATTTTCGTTTATCTCATTGATCAGACCTGTGGCATGTACAAAGATTTCTTCTCCGGATTCATCATCCACAATAAAGCCGAAGCCTTTTGCCTTATTAAAAAATTTTACTTTTCCAGTGTTCATTTAAAGATTATTAATTTTTATTAAAATTGCCCACAAAGATAAAAATTAAAATAACCAAAAATCAATTAACCACTCTGCTGAGTTAAACTTTACCCAAATCACTAACCGTTTCTAGCGTATTCATCCATTAACATTCATCCTTAATCTGCTATCTTTGCAACGAATGGAAAACATCAGGAATTTCTGCATTATAGCTCATATTGATCATGGTAAAAGTACCCTCGCAGACCGGTTATTAGAGAAGACAAATACCATAACAGGGCGCCAAATGATGGCACAAGTACTCGATGATATGGACCTGGAACGTGAAAAAGGAATTACCATCAAGAGCCACGCCATTCAGATGAGTTATTCATTGCACGGTAAGAAATATATACTCAACCTGATTGATACTCCCGGCCATGTTGACTTTAGCTATGAAGTATCACGGGCCATCGCCTCCTGTGAGGGCGCTTTACTGCTGGTAGATGCCACTCAGGGGATACAGGCTCAAACCATATCCAACCTTTATCTAGCCATTGACAGTAACCTGGAAATAATTCCGGTTATCAATAAAATAGATATGGATGGAGCCATGATCGAAGAAACAAAAGACCAGATCGTGGACCTTATTGGGTGCAAGCGGGAAGATATATTACTGGCTAGCGGCAAAACAGGAGAGGGAGTTGATGATATGCTGGAAACTATAGTCCAGCGTGTTCCTGCACCTAAAGGCGATTCTTCTGCACCCTTGCAAGCCCTGATATTTGATTCCGTATTCAATTCCTATCGCGGTGTAATTGTTTATTATCGTGTATTCAACGGTGAACTAAGAAAAGGCGATCACGTTAAATTTTTTAATGCTGGAAGCGAATACGATGCTGAAGAAGTAGGTGCACTTTTGTTAGAAAAATCACCCCGTGAAGCAGTTAAAACCGGCGATGTTGGCTACCTTATAACAGGTATTAAGGATGCAAGTGAAGTAAAAGTAGGGGATACTATTACCCTGAAAGATCGCCCGTGCAAAGAATCCATTCATGGATTTGAACATGTAAAGCCAATGGTGTTTGCAGGCGTTTACCCGGTGGATACAGATGACTACCAGGAACTGAGAGAGAGCATGGAGAAGCTTCGGCTTAATGATGCCTCGCTTACCTTCGAACCTGAATCATCAGCGGCGTTGGGTTTTGGTTTTCGCTGTGGTTTTCTGGGAATGCTTCACCTGGAAATTATCCAGGAGCGTCTGGACAGGGAGTTTGACATGCCGGTGATCACTACCGTTCCCAACGTTTCTTATCATGTGTATACTACAAATGGTGAAATGAAGATTCTAAATAATCCGAGCGAGTTTCCGGATCCCACGCAGCTTGATCACATTGAAGAGCCTTATATCAAAGCACAGATCATCACCAAGCCCGAATATATAGGTAGCATCATGTCCCTCTGCATCAGCAAGCGGGGATTCTTAAAGAACCAACATTATCTCACTCCTTCTCGCATAGAGATCACGTTTGAAATGCCGCTGGCGGAAATTGTTTTCGATTTTTATGATAAGCTGAAATCAATCTCCCGCGGCTATGCTTCTTTCGATTACCATCCCATTGAATACAGACCCGGGGAGCTGGTAAAGCTCGATATTAAGCTGAATAGCGAAAACGTAGATGCGCTCTCAGCACTAATCCATAAAGACAGAGCGTATGATTTTGGAAGAAGGATCTGCGAAAAGCTTAAAGAGCTGTTACCTCGTCAGCAGTTTGTAATCGCCATCCAGGCCGCGATTGGGGCTAAGATCATCGCCCGTGAGACCATTTCTGCGTTGAGGAAAGATGTAATTGCAAAATGCTATGGTGGCGATATTTCCCGCAAACGCAAACTGCTGGAGAAGCAGAAAAAGGGAAAGAAAAGAATGCGACAGATTGGAAACGTGGAAGTCCCGCAAACGGCATTTCTTGCCGTGTTAAAGCTGGAGGATTAATTTGTGAGCATTTCTAACTTTTTACTCACTCTTATCGCGCCCAAGAAGAGACAATCAAAGGTGGTTTTTGGCCTTACATCTTCACAAATACTTATGATAAATAATTCCGGTTTTTAAAGATGACTCTTCTCGATGGCAAGCAGCTTTCTCTGGAAATACAAAATGAGCTTGCGCAAAAAGTGTCTTTATTAAAATTCGAAGGAAAAAAGGCTCCTCATCTAGCCGCTGTTTTAATTGGAAGCGACGGCGCGAGTGAAACCTATGTTGCTTCAAAGGTAAAGGCCTGTGAAAGAATCGGCTTCGGGTCTTCGCTGATCACAAGAGATGCTTCTATACTGGAAAATGAATTACTGCAAATTATTCAGGAATTGAATGACGACGAAATGGTAAGCGGTATTCTGGTGCAACTACCTTTACCTAATCATATTAGTGTCGAAAAAGTTATTTATGCAATAGATCCGATGAAAGATGTGGATGGATTTCATCCTGTAAATGTAGGGCGAATGGTGAAAGGGCTACCGTGTCATTTACCTGCGACACCTTACGGAATTTTATTGTTGCTCGAAAGATATAATATAGACACTTCCGGTAAGCACTGCGTAGTGATTGGCAGAAGTGATATCGTAGGCAAGCCGATCAGCATACTATTAAGCAGCAACAATTATCCGGGTAATTGTACCGTCACTTTATGCCACAGCAAGACAAAAAATCTGGACGAAGTATGCAGAGGGGCAGATATAATAGTAGCAGCCTTGGGTAGAGCTGACTTTTTAAAAGGTGAAATGGTGAAGGAGGGAGCTGTGGTTATTGATGTGGGTATTACCCGTGTTAAGGATGAGACAAAAAAATCGGGATTTACGCTTAAAGGCGATGTGCATTTTGAAAGTGTGGCGCCTAAATGCAGCTATATTACTCCAGTGCCTGGCGGTGTAGGCCCCATGACCATTGCAGCATTGATGATGAATACGATGAAAGCTGTTGAGATGAATAGCATGTTCATTACTTCATAATCTACCTTGTTCTGCTCTAATCCATCGCCAATACTGTTTGGGATATATTGACTTCCTGCCAAATTCCCATGTTTCTCTATATTTCTTGTCCATGCTGGTGTTCCCCGATAGCCGTTGTTGTGTGTTTGAAAAGGAATGAGAAAAAGCATCACCAACAACTGAAGCGGAGCTATTTTTTAAATTATATGATTATCATCTTATCACCGCCACTTTTCCGTGTGCTATAGATTTTCCTCTCTGTATCACTTTCCATTCATATATTCCAGCAGGTAACGCACTTATATCCAGCATTCGGTTTTTAAAGTAGTGATATAAATTAATAGTTGCCTTGCGACTACCAAATGCATCAAATAACTCGAATACAGCATCATCATTTGATTGATAAATCATATTTAGCCATGATGAAACCGGATTCGGTGAAACTCTAAAAGTACCGTGGTTTTGCGGTTTAGGTATATGCACTGCATCCGCAATATCTAAAAACACCGTTACGGTATCTTCTCTCACATTACAACTGCTGTAAGTGGAGGTGTCTGTGACGATAAGGTAATACGTGGTAGTGGTATCCGGTGACGCAATAGGTTGTGCAATAGTGGTATCGCTTAAAGTTGGATCTGAATGCCATAGATATTTTACCCCTGCAACCGGTGGTATACCAAGCTGTATGGTTTGACCTTTGTTGATGGTGTCATTTGCTCCTGCATCGGCTACGTAATTGCCAAGAGGACTCAAATCGTAATTAGGAAAATAAGGAATAGATTCATTGTTTAAGTACGGCAAAATAATTCCGTGTTGAACGACACTACAAGCTATTCCCATAATATCCGGGTTATCAATATAAGTAAGAACGCTATCTCCGTCCCAAGTACAAATATAAATTCGACCATCTAAAGCTAATTGTGTCATTGAAAACCAAGTTGGAAAGGGGGCATAAGTTCCGTCATATATTGCTACGGTATCTGGATAATTGAAGAAATTTTTAACTTTTGTGTCATATTGAATTATATTAAGTTGGGAGCAGCGATAAAGGAATTCGTTATTGGGGGAAAAGGATAAGCCCACAAAATCATTCACCAAATAGGTTGAATTAAAAAATTTATATGGATTGCTCAATTGTCCGGTACAACGATCAAAGTTGTAATGTTCTATAAAATAGTCATAGTTACTTTCTATTGCATATTGTGAGCCATCCGATGAAAATTTTGCTTCACCTGGCCCAAAATCATTTATAATTATTGATCCTATGCTTTGAGAATACGGACCCTCAATTCCGGTTGGTGTTAGCAACCAAGTATAGAAAATAGTTGAATTCCATTTGTGATCAATAATCCACCAGTCTTTTCCATTAGCATGCTTACAAGCCGATAATTTTCCTTGTATTAATGTATCTTCAATTAAGTATTCATTCTTAAGAGTAACTGCACCCAAGCCATTATCTAATCGCATATCAATTACACTGTGGCTTAAATGCATAGCTTCAGTATATAAATTATGATGGTATTTAAATTTTTTTTCGGTAGTTATATAAAACAAATCATACAAAAAAATACTATCCGGATGAGGTATTATAATCATACCTTGAGTAAAACCTAAGCCCCTACCGTCATAGTATTGATCGGTAGAATACCCTGCATTGAATTCATTACAATTTTCGAGCGAATCGTGATTACGATTGGCTATCCATTGTCCATTAGAATAAAAAAGAAGATTACCGAGACTATCGGAAATACTTGAATTGGTTATAAAAAAAGACATTTGTCGAAAAACTGTCAAAGTATCAGCAAAGCCAGTAATAAAATTAACCTCAGTAAGATTTTGTTTATTTCTATAATCCGGAATTCTGGTTCCACTAAGTTCCCAAGTATTGGTTCTCAATTGGGCAGAAGTAAATGTGCAGACAAGAAGCAAACTTGCAAAAACAATTCTTTTCATAGAATGTCTATCTGGTGATAACAAGTTTGTTTAAAGCTATTCTTTTTTCCGCACTATTTAAATAAACATAGTACAGCCCGTTTGAAAGATGTGATACGTCTATCTTATTCATCTCATGGCTGGATACTTGCCTATTAATTATTTCCTCGCCATAAGCATTTGATATGGTTAAATAAAGTACGCCATCACTTAAATAATTATCTTCAAATGATATTTCAATGAGTCGAAAATATAAGATTCTTGATCAAACAAAACTTTACTTTATTTCATTTGCTGTAGTCAATTGGATTGATCTGTTTATTAGAAATGAATACAGGAACATTTTGCTTGATAGTCTCATGTTTTGTCAAAAGAAAAAAGGATTAGAAGTGTTTGCATGGTGTATTATGACAAGCCATATGCATTTAATCATTGGCACTCAAGGCAATCCAATGGAAGATATTCTGAGAGACTTCAAGAGTTTCACATCAAGAAATCTTCGAATTGCCATCGAGGAAAATTCGACAGAAAGCAGAAAGGAATGGTTGGTGAAAATGATGTATGAGGTTGGATTGACAAATAGAAACAATCGCGGCTTTCAGTTATGGCAGCAGCATAACCATCCAATAGAATTGGCTACCAATGAAATGATTGTTCAGCGACTCCAATACATTCATTTTAATCCTGTTAAAGCAGGCTTTGTTAGTGATCCCGAAGATTATCTTTACAGCAGTGCAAGAGATTATGCAGGTGAGCCAGGATTAGTGAAAATAATCTTGCTTGACTGATATTGGCACAAGCGGACGCTTGCGCCAGCTTAAGAAATTGAGCGAATTCTTTTCTGATATATTGACTTCCCGACAAATTTCCCTGAGTCTTATATTTGCACTCAATAGATGCAAATTAAAAGTTCGCATTGATTACTGAATCCCTTATTCCACTTAATGCAGTTCAGGTTTCCTACCCGGTTATGGAGCACTTCTATACCATCCAAGGAGAAGGTTTCCACCAGGGCACCGCTGCGTATTTTATTCGGCTTGCGGGGTGTGAAGTAGGCTGCGTCTGGTGCGATGTAAAAGAATCCTGGGACATTGCAAAGCATCCTCTAAAATCCGTGGAATCAATAGTTGCTGAAACGGAAAAATTTCCATCGCCTATTGTAGTCATCACCGGCGGGGAACCACTCATGCACGATCTTACGGAGCTAACCAGCCTTCTGCATAAAAAAAATAAAAAAACTCACATTGAAACTTCTGCAGCCTATCCGTTGAACGGAGAATGGGACTGGATCTGCATCTCCCCAAAAAAATTTAAAGCGCCGTTACCCGAAAATTTAGCCTTTGCCAGTGAATTAAAAGTTGTAGTCTTCAATACAAGCGATTTTAAATGGGCTGAAAGTTTTACCCATTTGGTTTCTGCAGATTGCAAGCTTTTTTTACAGCCTGAATGGAGCCGTGAAAAAGAAATGCTTCCTTTCATCGTTGATTATGTGAAGCAGCATCATCAATGGAATGTTTCTTTGCAAATTCACAAATATTTAAATGTGCCTTGAAATAAAATGACCAGGTGCCGGACAACTTTGAATGAGGTAACAGTTATTCATCTTTCGAAAGAATTTTTTCAGTTTAAAATTTTTGCTATTTTATTTTTTTCGGCTTTTCTTTTTTCAGATCATCCTTGTTTTGCTCAAAAATATTCCACCTATAAAAATGCATCGAAAAGATCGCTGAAAGCTTATGGCGATGCATCCCAATATGTAATTGGTAAAAATTATTCGGGTGCATCCAAAACGCTGGAAGAATTAACTGCTGCCGATCCAACATTCATTGATGCATGGATCATGCTGGGTGAAGTATACAAGGAACAAGGAAATTACGTGAAGGCAAAAGAATCATTAGAAAAAGCTATTTCTCTTGACCCTGCTTATTCATGGCGTGAGCTTTTTTTCCTCGCACAATGTGATTGGAATTTAGATAACTACGATGATTGCATCAGTAACTGCCAGCAATTCCTATCACTTAGGGACATTTCCAAAGAGAGAGAGCGTGACGCAACCCGTATGCTTGCTAATGCAGGTTTTGCAAAAGAAGCGGTAAAAACCCCGGTTCCTTTTGATCCGAAAAATTTGGGTTCCGGCATTAACACCGAAGCTCCCGAATACCTTCCCTCACTTACCGGTGATGAGCAGGCAATTATTTTTACGAGACGCGTTGGTACGGGAAAATATTCGAATGAGGATTTTTTTGTAAGCTATAGGAAGAATAGCGAATGGATGCCAGCTCAAAATATAGGCGGAATTAATACCGCTGATAATGAGGGAGCACAATGCATATCACCGGACGGGAATACCATCTATTTTGCCGCATGCAACAGACCGGATGGCGCTGGAAGCTGCGACATTTATTATTCTCAAAGGAGTAACGACCAATGGAGCAGACCAAAAAATATGGGCGCACCAGTCAATTCTGTTTCCTGGGAATCGCAGCCAAGCATTTCCGCAGACGGCAAATCGCTCTATTTTACCAGTACTAGAGTTGGGGGTAAGGGTGGAAGCGATATCTGGGTTTCTTATAAAAATGAAACCGGAAGCTGGGAACTACCGGTTAATCTCGGAGATTCTGTAAACAGTCCTTTCGATGAAAAATCTCCTTTTATACATCCTGATGGCAGCACTTTATACTTCTCATCCAATGGCCGGCCATGCATGGGCGGTGATGATATTTTTTATTCCCGGAAGAAAAATGACGGCACCTGGTCTGCACCGGTAAACCTTGGCTATCCTATTAATACCAAAAATGATGAGAACAGCTTTATCGTTTCTCTGAATGGTCAGCACGCTTACTTTTCTTCTGACCGGATTCAGCAAAAACACAGCATGGACCTGTATGAATTTGATCTGTATGATAAGGCGCAGCCCAACCCTGTAACGTATGTAAAAGGCAAGGTAGCGGATGCAGGTTCAGGATTGCCTATTGCTGCCACCATTCAATTGATTGATCTGGATAATGGTAAAATAATAATGGCTGCCAATTCAGACCCAAACCGCGGAAACTATTTGGTCAGCATTCCCGCAGGAAAAAATTATGCGCTTAATGTTGCTGCGAAAGGATATTTATTTTATTCGGAAAATTTTTCCCTGAAAGAGCATAATGCAGATAAGCCTTATTTAATAGATGTGGCGCTAAAGCCTATTGAAGTAGGATCGAGTGTAATTCTTAAAAATATTTTTTTCGAAACAGATTCTTATGTTTTGAAAGATCAGTCTAAAGCAGAGCTCAATAAGCTCATTGATTTGCTGAAGCAAAATACCTCGTTAAAAATTCAAGTCACAGGGCATACCGATGACCAGGGGAGCGATGATCATAACCAGAGGCTTTCAGAAAACAGGGCTAAATCGGTATATGATTATCTGGTTGCAAATGGAATATCGCCGGCGCGATTGAGCTTTAAAGGTTTTGGAAAAACAAAACCGATCGCTTCAAATAGCAATGAAGAGGGAAAGGCTCAGAATCGAAGAACAGAGTTTACCGTGACTGCGCAATAATTATTGAAGCGCTTTTCTAATCTTCACAAGTTTTTCTAAAAGCCCTTTCAATTTGCTTAATGAAAGCATGTTTGCTCCATCTGATTTTGCTTTGGAGGGGTCAGGATGTGTTTCGATAAAAAGCCCATCTACACCTACAGCAATTCCTGCTTTGGAAATAATTTCAATCATTTCAGGAATACCACCCGTTACTCCAATGGCTTGGTTAGGCTTTTGCAATGAATGCGTACAATCTAGCACTACAGGATACCCGAGTCGCTGCATTATTGGTATTCCACGATAATCTACAATCAGATCCTGATAACCAAACGTAACACCCCGGTCAGTGAGAAAAATATTTTCATTCCCGGCGTCTTGCACTTTTTGAGCAGCAAATTGCATTTGCTCCGGCGCCAGGAATTGGCCTTTTTTAATATTCACTGCTTTGCCGGTTTTACCTGCGGCAGTCAACAGATCTGTTTGCCTGCAAAGAAATGCCGGTATCTGCAATACATCCACATATTCGGCGGCCAAAGCAGCATCGGAAGTTTCATGAATATCTGTGAGTGTCGGTATATTAAATTCTATTCCTGCTTTTCTTAATATCGAGAGCGCAAGCTCATCGCCTATTCCCGTGAAGGAATCTGATTTTGAACGGTTCGCTTTTTTAAAAGATGATTTAAAGATGAACGGAATTTCCAGCTGATCTGCGATACGTTGAATTTCTCCTGCCGTTTCGAAAACTATTTTTTCACCCTCCACCACACATGGTCCAGCGATAAGGAAGAAATTATTTCCTTCAGTGAATTTCAATTTAGGAATGGAAGGAATCACGATTATGGTTACAGGTTTAAGGTTTCGGGTTAAAGAGAAAATAGCCGTTATAAGTAAAGTAATCCGAAAGTTAAATTTCTATAGTTTCTCCAATCTTCATCAGAATCAGTTCTTTTCCTTTTGATTGAAAGGCATTCAAGGCATCCTGGTGGTCGATCTTTATCTGCGGGAAAGAATCGTAGTGCATTCCAATCACTTTATTGCATTCAATAAAATCACAAGCAACGACCGCATCCTTATAATCCATGGTATAATAACCGCCGATTGGAAGAAAAGCAAATTGTAACTTACATATCATCGGAATTAATTTCATATCCATCGTTAATGCAGTATCGCCTGCATGATAAAAGTTTCCTTCTTTGGTTTCTATAACAAACCCACCTGGATTGCCGCCACTCGATCCATCAGGAAACTGGCTGGAGTGAATGGCGTTGACATAATGCACAGTCCCAAAATCGAGCACTAATTTTCCACCATAGTTAATCCCCTGCCCGCCCTTTAAACCTTTTTTAGCAAACCACTTATTCATTTCATTATTAGTAATTATAGGAGCATTGGTATTGTGCGCAATTTCTTCCGCATCTGCCATGTGATCGCTATGGGCATGCGTAATAAGAATAAAATCTGCTTTGATGGATTTTATATCGATTGAGGAAGCAAGAGGATTTCCTTTTATGAATGGATCAAATAATACGTTAAAATTTCCAATTTTAATCCCCACGCAGGATTGTCCATAATAAGTTATATTCAAGGACGAGTTTTTTACAAAATAACAGTTTTCAATTCTAAGTAAAGCACAGAAGGTGTAAAAGGTACACTGACGTGATCCCAGGCAAAGCTAATCATGTTATGATTTTTGTTATCTGTTTTTAGATCAACTGGTTACACGGATCTATAATAATCGTTAAGAAGTACTGAATTTCAATACAGGAGAAGCGGAATCTCATTCAACTGCTGCTTTTTCCCGTTCAACTTCATTCATTAGTTTTTACTTTAAATCAGTCATAATTTTGCCCTTCAATAAATAAGTCATGAAAAAATCAACTCTAATTCATTTTATAGCTTTTGCTATGCTTTTACCTTTTCTCTCTTATTCACAATCAAGTAATAAACCCTTGTTTGATAGCGCCTGGTATGGATTTAATACCGGCTATTATCCCGATGGCCAAAGTCCTTCATCGGTAAAATCCGGCGACCTGGATAATGATGGAGATTCCGACCTGGTGGTTTCCCAGGAAAATTTTTCCAATGGTTTCGTAATGCTGAAAAATTTAAAAAAGGGAATCTATGACTTACCCGTCAAATACGCGTCTAAGAATGCTTCGAAAGATATTGTAATAGCCGATTTTAATAATGACAGCTTGCAGGATGTTGCTCTTACCAACACGGGGGTAAATTTTGATGGCAACACCATTTCTGTTTATATAAATAAAGGCAGGGCGGTTTTTAAGAAAGCAGTAAATTATACAGTGGGCTCCTCTCCTGTAGGTATTGCCGCTGCAGATTTCGACAATGACGGTGACATAGATCTTGCCGTAGCTAATAATAAAAGTGCGACGGGTACTTTATCTCTCCTGATTAACCAGGGAAGTGGAGTATTCGCCCCTGCTGTCACTTTTCCCTCGGGCTTAACTCCTTATAAAATCACTGCTGCAAAAATCAATAGCGATAACCTTATTGACATAGTGATTGGCAATGAAGGAGAGAAAATGAATATTTTATTTAACGGCGGTAACAATGATTTTTCTAATAGGGTAGAGATGAATGTGCTTGGTTTTGTATATGGAGGTGATGCAAATGCAAATGTAGAGGCAGCTGATTTTGATAATGACAACGATAATGATATTATCTATTCAAGCGCCTGGACTACTGATGGTACTGAGGGACAGATCGCTTTATTCAAAAACCAGGGAAACGGAACCTTTTCGCCCGTCCAATTTATTAACCTTGTTGCCTATACCGGTGGAGCTGTAGATATGAGCGTTGCCGACTTAAATGGTGATGGCTGGAAAGATATTGTTGGAGCGAATTTCCAGGGTAGAGTAGGAGATGGATACCAGGTAGTTCTGAATAATGGCAGCGGCGGCTTTTTACCGGCGGTGGTTATACCGGCTGGTCAGAGTACGTATACGCTAACAACGGCTGATGTAGATAAAGATGGAAAAATAGATGTGATTACTACGGATTGGTATTCACTTCAGGTTACTGTACACAGGAACTTTGGGAAAGCAAATTTTGGAGTTCCATCTACTTACTTCACCAATAATGGTGTACCTGGGTCACTTGATGCGGCAGATATTGATGGGGATGGAGATCTTGATGTAGTGACGTCTGCTTCAAGCATCGCTGCTGTGGGCGTAGTGGTTACGGTTCAAAAAAATATGGGCAACGGAAAATTTACGAATGGCACTGCTTATTCCATAAGAAGTGGTGGTGTTCAGGCAAAGTTCCGTGATCTGAATGGCGACCGGAAGCCCGATCTTATTTTTGCATCGGCCATCTCTTCACCACCTTACGATTTTCATACTGCCATAAATAATGGCGACGGAACCTTTGGCCCCCGACAAACCTGGAGTATGAACGCCTGTGGCTGGAGTGATATTGATGCATTCGATATGGATAATGATGGTGACCTGGATGCAGTATTAACGGAATGGCTCGGCTGCACGAATGATCCCAACTCCGCACGAAGAATATTTATCAGTAAAAATAATGGAAGCGGAACCTTTGGAGCTCCACTTATTAAAATAATAGATCCTTCTCCAAGCTGCCTGGCAGGCGGAGATATGAACCATGATGGCAAAATTGATCTGGTAACAGGGCAATCATTATCTGTAGATGTCCACATTGGAACGGGAACCGGGGATTTACAGCCACCCTTGCAATATGCAACAGAAAATTCTCCTTACGACATCCTGTTAAATGACTTTAACGGCGATGGAAACCTGGATGTCGCAACATGTACGGAGTATAATTTCGAAGGAATGAGTGTATTGCTTGGAAATGGTAACGGAACACTGCAGCCTGCACAAAATTACAAAGGAGCCTACTCTCCGGACCTGCGAAATGAATCCGGCATCACTTCCGGGGATGTAGATGCAGATGGGGATATTGATATTATAGTAGGCAACTCCGCTTCCAATGATGTATCTATATACCTGAATAACGGAGACGGAACTTTCATTTTTAAAATGCGGTATGGCCTCTATTACAGTACTGCTTCTCCTTTTTATGCTGATTTTACCGGAGATGGCAAGAATGATATTGTTGCAGCAGTATCTTTACCGCCTAGTGGTTTAACAGGAGCTATTGCTTTGATTAAAGGCAAGATTGTAACTCCCTTGGCAAAAAATTCGGCTGACGTTATTATTGAAAACGATGCAGCCGGAAAAGGTTTAGTTGTTATGAACAACCCGTTCGTAAGTTATATTGATGTAAGATTTGAAGACATCGTATCCGGATCCTTTACCTTAAAGCTAACTGATCTTTCAGGAAGGGTGATAGCGATTTCAGGCTTTACAAATGCTTCACCATCTGTTTTTCGGTTTAATTTAGGTACTGATATTTTGCCGGAGGGTGCCTATATCCTTTCTGCAACAACTGAAGAAAAAACCTATGCAAAAATGGTGGTGAAGCAATAACATAATACTCGTTCCAGAAATTGTCAGGTTATATAGTATATCACGCTTCCGAATCAAATTCAGAAGCGTAATATTATTTTGTTGATTGTAGACTTTAAAAATAAGATCTTATTTAAAAGACCTGTATACAATTCATTGCTTACATAAGTTACCGAGTAGTCAAAAAAATCAAGACTTTTTCTTTCATTGAATCATCTCGATAGGTTTACTACCGGGATGACACAATTATGTTTCAATATTTGAGAATCACCATCTTTTTAGTATCTATCGTTGTTCCGTCCACAATAAGTGAATAGTTATAGGTACCTGCAGAAAGGGAACCGGCATCCAGTTTCAATACTCCTTTTCCCTGAGTTGAAATATTATTTTGCCTCACTATTTTACCTGCCTGGTCGCTGATTATTATTTGGGCTGAAAAGAATTTGGATGGCAGAGCATACTGGATCTCTGTAGATTCATTAAAAGGATTAGGTGTGTTTTGTTCTAATGAAGCACTCGAAAGTGTTATAGCATTTTGAGAAACATGTTCGATGTTGCCTTTTAACAATGATTGAACCTGGACCTTGAGCTCATCAATTTGAATTTGCAGATCGCTCATTTTTATATCCTTTTCATCATTTTTTGCTGAAAGCTCTTGCACTGCCTTAACCAATGGTACTACAAATTCTGCATAGCGTAAGCCATATAAATCTTTATCATTTTTTGCAGCATCAACGCCGCTAAAATCATAATTCAATTCTTTAGCTGCTTTCTCTACGTCTTGTGCAATAAAGCCGGTGTAGACAATTTGCTCCTTTTCTTTACGTGAAACTATTTCTTGCGGTGTAGTTTCCCTTATTTTGCCATTAGACATTTTAATAGCAGGGCGTTGTACAATTTTATCCATTGCGTTCAAATCAAAATTGAAGGTTACAGGTTGTAGCTTATTTATAAATGTTAGGCCAGGCACATTGGCTTTAATATTTTTCTTTACCCGACTATCAGAAGTAAAAGTCCAATCAACCTGACCTCCGATACTTGTTACATTTGTGTTACCAATACGCACCTGATTGCTTGCCGAAACGTAGGAGAAATAACCTATTGCAGTAGAATTACCTATACTACCAGGTGTTGACACATCGGCCTGAAGACCTATAGCTGTGTTGTATGATCCTGTAGTGTTACTGGCAAGGGCAAAATTTCCAGTTGCGGTATTGCCATATCCAGTAGAATAAGCAAGCGCACTATAGCCAGTAGCCGTATTGTCTGAAGCGGTTGTATTAGAATATAATGCTGACTCGCCAAACGCAGTATTGAAATTTCCAGAGGTATTAAGGTATAATGAATGATATCCATTTGCTGTATTATCATGACCCGTAGTGTTATAAGAAAGAGCATTATAACCGTTAGCAGTATTGTTATTACCTGTAGTATTGCTCATCAGTGCATTGCTTCCGGTAGCTGTATTATAATTACCGGTATTAAATTCTAAAGCGAGAGAACCATTGGCTGTATTTGAAATGCCTGTTACGTTAAAATAAAGAGCCTTATATCCTGTTGCAGTATTATCACCTGCAGTGGTGTTTGAGTAAAGGGCGCTAATTCCATTGGCTGTATTATGGCCGCCGGTAGTATTTGAATAAAGTGACTGATATCCATTTCCCGTATTAGATTGTCCTGTTGTATTGGAATACAATGCCTGGAAGCCTGTTGCAGTATTATCGTAACCTGAAGTATTGGAGTAAAGTGCCTTTGATCCGATGGCAGTATTTGCAGTTGCATAAAAAAAGAGAGGCGCTCCATTATCATTATTAAATAATGCAGAATCGCCGATAGCAACAATATTATGACGGATTACATTGCTATGTAAAGCATTAGTGCCTATAGCAACATTACTATAACCCGTGGTATTTAGTAAAAGCGTATTCATTCCAAATGCAGTATTCCCATTAACAGGGTTTAATTCTCCTGCAGTGATGTTATTTACCCGAAATTTTAATGGCTGTAAGTCAGTAGTGCCAATAAAATTTATTGCAGGATCAATAGCCGAATTTCCTGTAAGTAACCATCCTTTGGATTTTGATGTAACTGCCAACCATTTTGTTCCATCATAATAATAAAACCCTGGAGTACTATTGGTCTGATAAATTAGTAGTCCCGTTGCAGGTGTGGAAATCGCATCACGCTGAGCTTTTGTCATCCGCGGTGCAAGCATTCCCTTGGTGGTACTTATCATATCAAGAAGTGAAGATGTATTGGGTGTAGTAGTACCAATTCCTACACTTCCTGTAGAAGGAAAGGTATTTTGCGCATTACTGTAGTTAGTAATAACCGTAATCCTTATCATTAATAGGAATACGACTGTTAAACGTTGAAGATTTTTCATAGTGTATAGATATAATTGTTGCCTACTCTCGGAAAGGATTTTCGGCTTCCTCCTTATAATGTTTTATAGTAATCAATAATATATAAAAGCGAGTTGCTTATTTAACAGATAAGCCTGTGACTATTCTTTGAAGCTATCATATGATTTGTCTGATAATATTGAAAACAAAAGTAACCTGGTGAGGAGCCTGCGTCAAGTGCATGATGTGGTAGTAAGAGCAGACTTAAGTTTATTAAAGCTTTAAATGGTTAGATAAAATCTCACGATTGTAAGCTCTAATCAGAGTATGAGACAAATTCAAAATGAATAATAAACTATCCAACATTAAAAGTCGAAATCTTCTCTTCAAAAGACTTCGACTTTAATCAGCAAGTACCACTTCAGAATAAAAGGCATGAAATCAACCTGTTTATTCTAACATCTCATACTCATTTACTGGCAGGGGACTGAAATTGCATAACCGAAACAGAATGATTTGCAGGGGACAATGAGTATCCCTGATTCAAGTGCAAGAAGTGATAATAGGTAAGTACTTAGTGAAACTTGAAATTGAGAAAGAGGGGCTTTTCAGAGTTTTAGCTGTGTAACCAGAGGTTAGAATCTTCTGAGTGATGGCTTTCAAATGTCTTCAGTCATGAATGAACGTGAAGATTCTCAGAATTTTTTCGATATAAAAGCGACCCCTGTTAATTAATTCAAGTCTGCTGCAAATCACTTCATATTTTAGTTCAAGAGGAAAAGGCAGCAGAATTTCTCACGTCATTGTGAACCTAATCCAAAGATTCTCTTCTCTTGAAAATAAGGGAAGTGATTTCCAAAGATTTAAAAGATAATACAGTCCTTTCGAATAAAGAGCTATCGAACTTGAATAATTTTCTTAGAGAAAATTATTCCATCCACTATCATCCTTACGAAATAAATCCCTTCACTATTTCCGCTGAATGAATACTGATACTCTCCAGCAATTTGACTTTCATTTCGCAAAATCATTTTTACTTTTTGTCCGAAGAGGTCAAAAACTTCGAGTGAGACAGTAGAATTTTTTTGAAGTTTGTAATGCAGTGTTGTTGACCGTTGAAAGGGATTGGGATAAATAGAAAAGGAAAAAGCATCTGCTTCAACATCCGGAGCACTGAGAATATTCTGAAGTGGCCGCTTCCAAACCCCTGCGCCGTAAGTGGGTGCATAAATTTCCGTACTGCTTAAAGCAAGTGAATACACTTTCAAATTCGATAATCCATCATTTACAGAAGTCCAGGTATCGCCCTTATCATTGGATAATAAAACGCCTGAGTCAGTTGCTGCAAAAATGTTTGTTCCGGAAAATTTTAGATCCCATACGAAATTGAATACCCCCTGCCCAATTTGATCCCATGTAGCTCCTTGATCCAAAGAACGAAGCTCTGTGATGGTGCCGCCATCGAAATAGCGGACATAAAGCGCAGAGTCAGATAGGAAAAGACAACAAGGAATTGCGAATGAATCAAGCGGGAGATTGGTAGCGCTAAATGTAGAACCGTTATCAGAAGAGTAATAAATATTGTTGGTATAATTGGGGGAATGAACAATAGTATACACTTCGCCGTTTAGGACAGAAACCTCATAAATGTGATCCAAAGAATCTGTAATTAGGATATTTTCCCATGTTACTCCATAGTCAGAAGAATGATACAGATAAGGATCATAAGAATCACCGGGCACAACATAGATGTCCGGGCTGTCAAGTGCTATAAATCCGAAAGAGAAGCCCGGGTTTGGAAGCTCAGACCACGATGAAGAAAACGGCGACCATTTAAACCAGTCGTAATAGTTGAAAAGAAAAAGGTTGTTTCCATCAGTAATCAAGTTACCGTACCATGGATCAGGAGTAAAAACTAAGCCATCATTTGCTATGCTCCAGCTTGCACCATCATCTTCTGACCTGATTACACCTTTGGTTTCATAATCTTCAGTGAACAAATCACCCCCACTCCAGGCGAGTGCATTACAACCTGATGCAACTAATCCCTCATTGGAGTAAGTCCAGTTAAGCCCATTATCATAGGAAATTGACACGCCGGCAACATCACCCATGAAAAGGTTTGCTCCTGAGAGCATGAGAGCAAAAACATATTTATCAGTTGAGTGCTGCCACGAGGTTCCATTGTCTGTAGAAATCTGAACTCCTGTTGGCGAGCCTGCGATGAATGATGAACCAGTTTTTATCATTGCCGTCACGTATTCATAATTGTTAAGATGGCTCCAAAAATTCCAGGTTACGCCCCCATCATCGGATTCACGGATAAGCCCAAAATTTTCCTCGTACAAAGTATCTGAATCTGATAGCACAAGATGTGAGTACGCCAAAATATTCCCCTTCAAATTCCAATTAATGCCGTTGTCATTTGAAGAAAAAATTGCACCTGCAATAGTGCTTGCATAAACCTCACTTCCTGAAAGCAATGTTGAATTGATGCGTGAAGAAGAAGTTAAACCTGATTGACAGATGTTCCAGGTTGCGGCATTGTCGGAAGAATAATACATGCCGGAATCTGTTCCTGCCAACAGCATGGTGCCGGATTGAACCAAGGTGTTCACATTTAAATTCCCCAATCCGCTATTGCTCTCAGTCCAGTTGATACCTAAATCAGTTGAAAGATAAATTCCGCCGCCATAGGTGGCAGCGAACATTCCTGCGGGAAGAATAGCGTTGATTTTATAATACGGCAATCCGCTGTTTTCTTTTACCCATTCATTTCCGAATCCTGATACGCTGTAAATCTGACCTCCCGCGGTTCCGGCATAAATGGTAGTACCGATTTGTGCAAGCGCAGTTACACTTCCACCCTGAGGTCCCCTAGTTTGGGTCCATTGCGCGGTTGCCATTTGAATATGGAGTAGCATAAGGAAGCCGGAGAAGAGAGTAAATAATTTTCGACTCCCGATGTAATGCCGTTGAAATTTTTTCATATCGTTTTTGTTATGGATATTTTAGCTGAATAATTTTTTTAGAGAAGATTTTTCCATCCACTATCATCTTAATGAAATAAATCCCTTCACTATTTCCGCTGAATGGATACTGATGCTCTCCAGCAACCTGGCTTTCATTTTGCAAAATCGTTTTAACTTTTTGTCCAAGGAAATTATAGACTTCGAGAGATATAATAGAACTTCCTTTGAGTGTGTAATGCGTTAAGGTTGCCTGCTGAAATGGATTGGGATAAATAGAAAAGTT
Organism: Chitinophagales bacterium; assembly: GCA_013816805.1. Lineage (NCBI taxonomy): Bacteria > Pseudomonadati > Bacteroidota > Chitinophagia > Chitinophagales > Chitinophagales bacterium. The sequence continues at coordinate 66,709 of JACDDS010000004.1, forward strand.
GAAATTATCTCCTGCAATATCAGGAATACTGAGAATACTCTGAAGAGATCGTTGCCATATTCCCTGGCCCATAGTGGTTGCATAGATTTTCGTTTCCTGTATTTCAAGATGACGGACATCCGTTTCCGGTAGTCCTTCATTTACAGAAATCCATGATGTTCCTTCATCAGCCGATAAAAACACTCCTGAATCCGTAGCTGCAAAAATGCTTGCTCCCGAAAATTTCATGTCGTAGACGTAAGTGAATACACCTTTCCCAATTTGATTCCATGAAGTGCCATGATCAGCGGAGCGAAAAGCCGCACTCGTGTAAGCATTAAAATAATTGGCATACAGTGCAGAGTCAGAGAGAAAGATTGAAAGAGGATCTTTGTAGAACAATTGACCTGAATCGGGCCGAGGGATTGAGAAAAATGTATTGCCATTATCAGGGGAAAAATAAAAAGAAGACCAGGTAAGAGCGTACAGTTCATTTTTTGAGAATACCACATCAGAAATGTAATTGACGGTATCCGCAACCAGGATGTTGTTCCAGGTTGTGCCATAGTCAGGAGAGTGATGCAGATAATGATCATAATAATCCTGAGAGGCAACATAAATATCAGGGCTGTCAATTGCAATTCCAGAAAAATTAAAGCCGGTGTTAGGAAGTGCAAGCCAGGATGAGGAAGATGGCGACCAGGCAAATAAATTATAGTAGTTACTTATAAAAAGATTATTTCCATCGGCTAGCAGTAGACCGTACCATGGGTCATATGACAAGGGTAAGCCATCATTTACCATACTCCAGGTTTCACCATCATCTTCCGACCTGAATACTCCCTGATCCTCATAATCTTCAGAAAACAAATTACCAGCACTTGAAACAAGTGCGTAACAATTGGTGGCAACTAAACCCACATTGGAGTAAGTCCAGTTAATACCATTATCATAAGAAACGGATGCTCCGGCATAATCACCCATATAGAGGGTTGTTCCTGAAATCATGATTGCATTTACATGTGTTTCTGACGAGTAGAGGTAGTGTTGCCACGATACTCCATTGTCAATAGAAATTTGAACGCCTGTAGACGAACCTGCTATAAAGGATGAGCCACTTTTTATTAGCACCGTTACGGGAAAATAGTTAGTATAGGTCCATACACTCCAGGTCAAACCTTCGTCCTCTGATTTACGGATCGGTGCACCTCCAGACGGATATGCTGCATACAACACACCTGCATCTGATAACATGAGTTGCATTCCTGCCTGCAGGTTTGCCTTCCAACTCCAGTTCACCCCATTATCATCAGAAACAAAAATTTCACCTATGGAAGTGCTTGCAAAAACTTTAGTGCCTGAAAGCAGTATTGAATTGATGCGTGAAGAAGAAGTTAAACCTGATTGGCAGATATTCCAGGTTGCGGCATTATCTGAAGAGTAATACATGCCGGAATCTGTTCCAACCAAAAGTATTGAGCCGGATTGAACCAACGTGTTCGCATGGAAATTTCCCAAGCCGTTGTTGCGTTCGATCCAGTTAATTCCCAAATCAGTTGAAAGATAAATTCCCCCACCATAAGTGGCGGCTAACATTCCCTCTGGAAGAATAGCATTGATTTGATAACCATACAGCCCGCTGTTTTCTTTTGTCCACCCATTACCGAATTCAGAAGTTCTGTAGATCTGACCTCCGGCAGTTCCAGCATAAATGGTAGTACCGATTTGTGCAAGCGCAGTTACACTTCCGCCCTGAGGTCCCTTAGTTTGCGTCCATTGCGCGGGCGCCAGTTGACTATAGAATACCAAAACGAAACTGAAGAGGATAGAAACTAATTTTAAAGACTTCAGGTATTGCTGCCGGTATACATTTTTCATGCTTGGTTTATTTATATTTATTTAAATACTTTCTAAAATACTATTCATTACCATCATTGTGAGAGGTAATGCCTGCAGCGGGCGAAAATCGGATTTGGATAAACCGAGGGTCCCTACTTTCTTTTTCGTTGTTCATTGCTTATACAATCGTTATGCGGAGCCGAATATTAAACCAATTTATGTTTCAGTGCTTTTGAAACTGCTTCAGTCATAGAATGGACGTGCAGTGTTTCATAAATTTTGCGAATGTAAAAGCGAACGCCGTCAATAGTAATATTCATTTCCGCCGCAATCATTTTATAGCTGAGCCCTTGGGTAAGTAATGAGAGCACTTGTTTTTCTTTTTCATTCAGCATGAATACTTCACCGGACTTGGGTGCTGAATTTTTTTGAAACAAATTCAGCACTTTGCTTGCAATCACAGGTGTCATAGGCGCACCGCCGGCGATCACTTCATGAATGGCTTCAATTAATTTTGTGCCGGAAGTATTCTTAAGCAAATATCCTGAAGCGCCTGCACAAATGGATTGAAACACCATATCATCTTCATCGAAAATCGTTTGCATCAGAATTTTTACATCTGGAAAATTTTCCCGGATCATCTTAACACCTTCAATTCCATTAATGCCGGGCATGTGAATGTCCATCAGCACTACATCGGGTGTGGCGAGATTAAGTTCTTTGATCAGGTTATTGCAATCCGGATATGCACCGTATAATTCAAAACCGGGTGAGCGTTCAATAAGCTGAGACAAACCATTGCGTAAAGATTTATTGTCTTCGAAGATTGATACTTTAATCACCACATGTCCATTCATCTCAAGTTATTCTAAGTTGCAAAATTCTACTATCGATTTTCATCTATCAAGTACATATTCATGTAGCAGGAAAAAAAAGATGAATAGTTGTTCCTTTTCCTTCCGCTGATTGAATGCTAATATCCCCCTTCATTTCTTCACTGCGTCTTCTCATGCTCAACAATCCATATCCAGGGGTGTAATCATTCAAATCAAAGCCCTCGCCATCATCTTCAATTTTCATTTTCAGCATTTTTCCTTCAAGCCTCAATTTAATTGTGCAAGTCTTAGATGAAGAATATTTTGCTACGTTGTTTACTGCTTCCTTAAAGATGAGATACAGATTTTTTCTGTTTTCCATCGACAACTTCAATCCCGGCAGAGAAGAGGAGGCATCAAACTTTAAATCAATATTTTTTGCCTCGAGAATTCCTGATGCAAACGTGCGCATGCGTTGGAGTATGTTTTCAAAGCGATCATTCTTTGGGTTGATTGCCCACACCACATCACTCATTGATTCGATGGTGCCCCGAGCATTCTCATTGATGGTATAAAGCAGCGATGATGCTTTCGGAGATTTCTCTTTCACTTCTTCATTCACGAGTTCGCTATAGATGGCAATGCTGCTAAGCATGCTGCCAACATCATCATGCAGATCACCGGCAATTTTATTTCTAATCATTTGCAATTTCAAGGTTTGCCTTAGGCGCAAGCGATTGATGAAAAGAAATGCTATAAAGAGGAACAGGGCGAAACCGGTTATAAGAACATTTTTGATAATTCGTTGTACCCAGACTTGCTCTGTGTGAAGCTCGTTATCTCTATTAAGCAGAGAAATTTGAGCATCTTTCTTTTCACTTTCATATTGCTCTTTCATTTGGGCAGTTAGCTTGCTGCTTTCTTCATTTAGCAACGTGTCTTTCATATCAGAATACAACTGGTGATACTCGTAAGCTTTTTTGTAGTCATTCGCCCCTGCAGACGCCTCTGCCAAACCTGCATATGCTTCTTTAATATCATTTCTACCTCCGATTTCTTTTGAAACTGAGAGTGCATCCTCTAAATACTTTCTTGCCTCTGGAAATTTTTTAAGTTTAATATTAACTAACCCGAGACTGATGTAGGAATTAGCAATCCCCTCCTTGTCTCCGATTTCTTCTCTTATTTTCAAAGAAGCAAAATAATTTTTCACCCCCTCGGGATAGTTTTCTTGCTCAGAATAAACATTTCCGATATTAACATAATCGATAGCCATTCCCTTCTTGTCCTTATTTCTTCTTTTATTTTCAAAGAAGCAAAATAATTTTGCAGTGCTTCAGGATAGTTGCCTTGTTTTCTATGAGCAATTCCGATATTACCGTAAGAAGCAGCGATCCCGATTTTGTCTCCAATTTCTTCAGAAACTTTTAGGCAAGCAGAGTAATTATTTAGTGCTTCGGAAGTATTGCCCTGCTCGTAATAAATAAACCCGATGTTATTGTAATTATTTGCAAGTCCGTTTTTGTTTCCGATTTCTTCATCTATTTTCAAGGAGGTAAAATAATTTTTCAATGCCTCCGGATAGTTGCCTTGATAATCATATATAATGCCGATGTTGCCATAACAAGTAGCGATTCTTTTTTTGTCTCCGATTTCTTCACTTATTTGCAGGGAAGCAAAATAATTTTTTAATGATTCCGGATAGTTACCTTGATCGGCATAAATAACTCCAATGACGTTATGAGCGTCGGCTTCGCCAATTCTAAAAGTTATTTTTTCAGAGAGGGCTAAAGCATTGTTACCATATTTCTTTGCCTGAGCGTAGTCTCCCATTTTCCAAAATTTACGAGCCAGAGCGTTTAATATCTTTACTTTGCTCGTGTCTTCAGTTGCTGTTTCCAACACTTGCTTGAGCGAATCAATTTTACTCTGTTGGGCCATCCCCGAAAATGATGCAACACAAATGCTGATGATCAAAAAAAATTTATTCATTGCGTAAAAGTTTTCTCTTTTAAAACAGATTGTCTAACAGGAAATATGCAGAAATAAATTTAGAAACTCAAATGAGTAGATTACCAAACCTGTGCACATCCACGGCAACGGCTATAAAGGACTTTCCTAAATTCTTATTAGGAAAGTTCATAATCATGTAGCGGAACATGAAAGATGAATTGTAGTTCCTTTTCCTTTTATTGACTGGATGTTGAGGTCACCCTTCATCTCCTCGCTGCGCCTTTTCATGCTCACCAATCCATTGCCTGCGGCGTAATCATTCAGATCGAAGCCTATTCCATCATCTTCAATTTTGATGTTAAGTATTTTTCCTTCAAGCCACAATTTAATTGTGCAAGTCTTAGATGAAGAATATTTTGCAATGTTGTTTACAGCTTCCTTAAAGACGAGGTACAGATTTTTTCTTTTTTCCATTGACAATTTCAAACCCGGCAGGGAAGGGGAGGCATCAAACTTTAGATCAATATTCTTTGCCTCGAGAATCCCTGATGCAAAGGTTCGCATGCGCTGAAGAATATTTTCGAAGCGGTCGTTCTTCGGGTTGATTGCCCATACGATGTCGCTCATTGCTTCGATGGTTGTGCGCGAATTCTCATTGATGGTTTCGAGAAGTGAGGAAGCTTTTTTGGATTTATCTTTTACTTCTTCATTCGCCAATTCACTGTAAATGACGATGCTGCTGAGTGTGCTGCCGATATCGTCGTGAAGGTCGCTGGCGATTTTGTTTCTCACGTGTTGTAGTTTCAAAATCTGCTGGAGGCGGTAATAATAAATCCCATAAAGCATTCCACAGAAAAGAATCAGGCATAGTGTATAAAACCACCATGTTCTCCAAAATGGGGGAAAAATAAAAATGTGCTCGGTAGCGCCGTCAATATTCCATACGCCATCATGATTTGTACCGATAACATGCAATGTGTAGTTACCGGGGTTTAGATTCGTATAGTTGGCAAAGGTTCTGTTGCCACAGAAGTTCCAATTCTTGTCTAAGCCATCGAGTTTATAGGCGTATTGATATCTTTCAGGAGATATGTAATCCAGTGATGCAAAATTAAAGGAGACAAAATTTTGTTGGTAATTCAAATCAATCTGTCGTTTGTAGCTGATGGATGTATCGGAGGCGTAATCTTTCCCGAATATTTTGAAATCGGAAAGAATAATGGGAGATGGATGAAAGCTGATTGGGAATGAATTCGGATCAAACATCATTAAGCCCTTTTCATAGACAAAATAGATCCATCCGTCACTGTCCATAAGAGAAGCACCTGTTATTTCATTTCCCGGGCAGCCATTTTTTATATTAAAAACCTGAATGAAATTTTTGTTTGACGGAAATGATGTGTAAGCATTTTCCTGATATGAAGCATACAAGGAATCGGTGATGATTCTGCATAAGCCGGCATTGGTTTCCACCCATAGATTTCCATTTTTATCAGCAATCACGTCATGCACGTAGTCGCCAGGTAAACCATCTTCTTTACTGATTAGAAAATTTTTTTTTCCTTCTTTGGGAAGCCCGATGAGACCTTTGGTATAACCGCCGATCCAAAGGATACGATGAGAATCCTCTGAATGCCCGCTCAAAAATAAAAGTTGATGAGAAAATTGTTCAGTGTGTTGGGGAAATAAATTAATCAGTTCATCGGTTTCCCAGTTGTAGGTATACACTCCGCTTTGATCATCGAAGCACAATAGCCCCTCAGCATTTTCATAAAAATGACTGACGTCGGAATTGTTGAAGATTTTTAAAGACGATGAATCATTATGATAACGGCTGAATTTTCCTGTGATGTAATCAAAGGTTTTAATTCCTTTTAAGCCAATGCTTATCCAAATTGTTCCCTGATTATCTTCGTATGCATTAGCAATATCGTTGTCCTCAGATAGGGTGAGATCAAATGGGGCAGGTAAATATGACTTTATTTTTTTTGACAAAGGGTCAAAAAATATCAACCCTTTACCGCGTGTCGCAACCATCAAGTCATCATCTCTAATTTCCTGAATCGAATTAATTTGCAACCCTTGCAGAACAGAAGCAACAGCGGGATCTTTAGTATAATTGATGAATGATCCCGTATATTTATTCAGAGAAATCAAGCTTCCCTCTTCAGTACCAATCAGGATATTTTTCTTTTTATCCTGTCCAAAACAAACAATGGACTCATCGGGCAGCGAATATTTATCGGTTGAGCTATAATTAAAAGTGAAAAAATTCTCACAATTGAGATTTACGATGTTTATTCCAGCATTGTATGTACCGATCCAAAGCTGGCTTTTAGAATGGTTTGTAAAAATGCACGTTATGTAATTATCGCTGATAGAGTAATTATCATTCTCATTACTGTTATACCAATGTACTTTACCGGTTTTTTCATTGAAGAGCGAAAGCCCGGCTCCGAGTGAACCAAGCCAAAACAATTTCTTATCGTCCTGGAAAATACAATTTATTAAATTTTCATTCTGCGAAGTGCTATCTTCAAAAGATTTTGAATAACAGGTAAATATACCCGTCTCCTTATTATAAGAATCGAGGCCGCCACCTAAGCCTCCTGTCCATAAAACGCCGGAGTCGTCCTCGAAAAGTGCCTGTACCCAACCATGATGAGCACCATTTGGGTCAGTTGCCTTATAAGGATGGTAAGTAAAATTTTTGTTGAGAAGGTCAAATGAGTAAAGTCCACCACCAAGTGTACCTATCCAGACTGTTTTATTTTTGTCTTTGCAGAAACATTTTACATAATTTGCTCGTGCGTGCGCATTCTTCGGGTCGAGAACATAACATTTAAACTGTTTTGTGGATGGATCAAATATATTAAGTCCACCGCCATTCGTGCCAATCCAAATTTTTCCTTCATGATCTCCCATCAGACAAAGCAGCTTGTTGCTGGAGACAGAATTAGGATTTAATGAATCATGAATATAATGAGTGAATTTTTCAGACACCAAATCCAGCATATCCAGTCCGCCGCCATCTGTTCCAATCCATAAGTGATTATGATGATCAGAATATAAACAACGAATTGCTCCCGAAGTCAAGGAGTTTACAGAATCCTCATGCTTGAAAATTTTGAAATGCTGCCCGTCATAACGGTTCAATCCATTTTGCGTTCCAACCCACATGAATCCCAAACTGTCCTGCGTGATGCAATAGACGCTGTTTTGAGATAGACCATCTTCAGTGGTAAGATGTTGGAAGTTAAGATTAAAATTTTGAGAATAAAGAGGAGGAGTGATTAAGAAATAAAAAAGAAGTTCAAATAGCAATATTTTTTTCAAAATTGTCATGCAATTGAGAATAAATTATAATTTATTTCAGGAAAGGGAAGAAGTAAATGTATTAAACAGGAAACCAATTCTGGCAAGTTAGCATTCCAGTTCCCTTCATCACGCAAGTCTGTGCCAATTTTCTTTCGTTTCCCTGTGAAGCTAGCAATCCGCATATGATCCCTTAAATATATGATACCCAAGCGAGAGAGAATGCTGCAAGTGCGTAATCATGTAGTTGAAAATGAAAGATGTATCGCTGTTCCCTTTTCTTTGATTGAGCTAATGTCGAGATTACCCTGCATTTCCTCGCTTCTCCTTTTCATGTTCGCCAATCCATTGCCTGCGGCGTAATCATTCAAATCGAAGCCCGTTCCATCATCTTCAATTTGCATGTTGAGTATTTTTCCTTCAAGCCACAATTTAATTGTACAAGTCTTAGATGAAGAATATTTTGCTACGTTGTTTACTGCTTCCTTAAAGATGAGATACAGATTTTTTCTTTTTTCCATTGACAATTTCAAACCCGGCAGGGAAGGGGAGGCATCAAACTTTAGATCAATATTTTTTGCCTCGAGAATCCCTGATGCAAAAGTGCGCATGCGCTGAAGTATATTTTCAAAGCGATCGTTATTTGGATTAATTGCCCAGACAATATCGCTCATGGATTCCATAGTGGTTCTAGCGTTTTCATTGATGGACATAAGAAGCCCTGTGGTGCGCCCCGATTTATCTTTCATCTCTTCATTCGCCAGTTCACTGAAGATTGCAATGCTGCTGAGCGTGCTGCCGATATCATCATGAAGGTCGCCTGCAATTTTATTCCTGAGCTTTTGTGATAGTATGTAACGCTGTAGCCTGAAACGATAGAAAATGTAAATAATAGTCGCAGCAATTAACATCAGGATAAACATTGCACTCAATTGGAACCATACCGTCTTGTAAAAAAGTGTTGCCACATAAATCTGTAACGGCTTAATAATTTCACTCCAATGCGATCCATCTGTAGTGGCTTTTACACGAAAGGAATAATTGCCGCCGGGCAAACTGGTGTAGTTTACGAACTCCCTGGTTCCGGAAGCAATCCAATTCTTATCGTACCCTTCAAGCATGTAAGCATATTGATTGTCGTGTGCGTTCAGCATATTGGGAGCACTAAAATCAAACGAAAAGGAGTTCTCCATAGCAGATAAATTCACCAGGCTATCATCCTTCCAACTCCTCAAATTGCCCAACACCTTAAAAGATGTGATGACAGGATAAAGGGGTTCAATTTTTTTTTGAATGCTGTCAGGATCGAAGAAGATGATTCCGGTATTTGAGGCGACATAGAATTTATTTCGTGTGGAATCAAAAAAGATTGAATTCATGGATCTTTCTGGCAATCCATCTTTTAAAGTAAAGTTTGTGAATTGAATAGTTTGAGGATTGAAGCTCGAGATTCCCTCCTCTGTTCCCATCCAGATTATTCCATTATTATCGTGGTCAATTGTCCAAATTCCTTCTCCTCCCAAGCCATCTGCCCGCCGATACCTTCGGCAAATCTGCGAATTAAGTGAGCATTGAATCAAACCCGCCAAGGTGCCAACCCAAATAGTTCCATGATTATCATTGAACATGGAGACGATGTTGTCATTTTTTAGCTCATTATAAAAAGGAGGTGGAAGCTCAATAAAGCGTTCTGATTTATAATCAAAGCAGGTGATGCTACCTCTGGAATAGGCCATCCAAATGTGACCCTCACCATCTTCTGCTGCACTATCAAAATGCCTGAAAGGAAAATGATGCGCTCCGCTATCCTCCATGCCATAATGAATAAATTGATTTGTTTTTCGATTCCAGCTAAACAACCCATACTGCCCCCACATGCCTATCCAGATTTGATGCTGGTAATCTTCGAAAAAAAATACAGCAGTGATGGTATCTAATAAGGGAGGATGAGGAATAAGAAATTTATTGATAGCCGGAATTTTAAGATTAATCGTATAGAGTCCAACATGCGCTCCGTTATCTACATCAGATGCTGAGACAAGTATGTTTTGAGGATCCAAACCAATTACAGACCAAAAAGTATTTTTCTTATTTGCATCAGGATAAGCATAACGATATTGCTTTAGAGAATGAGTTTGGATATTCATTATAAAAAATCCATTGGCAGTAGGGATAAGAAGGTTAGAGTCAACAAGAATTACTTGGATTATTGCATTTTTAATATCGGGCGCTTCAGGAAAATAGTTTCCGAATTCTTCATAGAAATGAAACGGATTTTTATCAATTTTATATCGGGTGAGCGCATCAGAAGCAAACCAGATATTACCTTTTCTATCCTGCATAAAACTATTGCACCCCCCCAATCCCTGCGGAAGCTCCGGAGATACATGTGCGAGTATGGTTTGAAATGTTTCAGTAGCAGGATCGAATAGATAAAACTCACGATGCTTCGAAAGAAGCAGAATCTTTCCATCATGCAAAATAAGTGATCCGCCCGTGAGCAGCATTTCATTCAAAGCCGGATAATACTTCAATTCATTTTGCGTGGGATTGAATTTATAAATTCCATTATTGCCCGTTAGCCAGAGGTTTCTTAAGCTATCTTCACTCAAACCGGTATTAGTCACTTCAAACATTTTCCAGTGCTTAGGGTTGTGTTTTGAATTATAAACAGTTCCGCTTTCAGCATCAATGGCATTGAGCGAGCTATTAATGGATAACCATATGTTACCCGAATGATCTTCCAATAGTAGCCCCCCGCTTATCCAGTTAACATTTTTATCCAGCCAATAGAATGAATCTTTTTTATTCCACTTCCTGATTACGTTAAATTGATGATCAAATTCAATGAGGGCATCAATTCCCAATACCCATATATTTTTTTTATGATCTATAAGGAAACTAGATACCTTATTTCCTAATTCTGCCAGATGATCACCCAGAGCATCACGATGAGCATTTGTTCTCGGATTAAAAATCACTATACCATCGCGATTGGTTTGCAGCAATAAATTATTCTCAGCATCCTCTGCTATTTCACGAATCGCATTGATGTAGAGGGTTTTTTTCAAAGAATCAGAAAGGTAGATCGGGATGAATGTTTTACCATCGAAGCGGTTCAACCCATAACCGGTACCGACCCATAAAAATCCCTGATGATCCTCGTATAAAGAAAGAATAGATTGATCGGACAAGCCATCCTTTGTTCCGAACTGTTCAAAGCGAAATGAAGTGGTTTGAGAATAAGAAACACCGGTACTCAGAAAAAAAATGACCGTAAAGATCTTACCAGAAATCCGGAATAGCATACAGTGGTTCATTCAAAGGAAAAGCAAAATAAAGATAGCACTTCATCCAGGACCTTGATCAAAGTAAGTTTCTATAAACCTGGACGAACAAAGCCAACAGCATGGTATCTTGCCACCCCTTTAAAATCATTTTTCTTTGACCATATGTTTAAGGTAGGGTTATATTCGCAGAAATCATTTCTATAACCTTCATTACCATTATCATATCCAGTCCCGATATATGCAATGTTTCCAATTGCAAAATCCAAAGGCGCCATATTTTGCTATACCTCCGAAATCGGCTCTCTGTCTCCATGTATCCAGCAATAATCCCTTCTGTAAATACAACGCAAACAGTATTGCGATAAAAAGTGCAATTTTTTTCATTGGAATTTTCTCACAAGAATTTAATTATTTAATCACCTTCAATTTCTTTAATTCCTCTACAGAAACCGTTGGCGGCATTTCTCCTTTTTTCATTTTGGTGATCACCAGCTGCGCCACTTTCTCTGCATCTGCCTTTGTTTTAAATCCATCATTGCCCGGCATTGCCGGAATACTCAGTTGATGAATAACCAACTTGCTATCGGCATACAAGTCGTAACCAAAAGTTTTATCGGAAGCATCAATGATTTTATAGGTGAATTGGGTGTTTATTACTGCGCTATTCTGCTGCGAAGATGCAGGCGATAATGGTGCTGCCTGTTGGGCATGAAGGATATTTATTGAACAGTAAAAAATGGAAATAAAAAAGAGTGTTTTCATAAGATGTGATTAAAGAAGATTAAAGATTTCCTGAGGTGTATTTTCGAAGAAAGCTAATCATATTTTACAAGAAATCTTTATATAAAATAAAAAAATTCATCCTCAAATCTTATAGTTAAATACAGTAGTAAAATATAACAAATTGTATTTCCTCATCTGATTTTGTTTAAAAGAATGTACTTAGAATTGTTGCTTCGTGACAAGAATTGCATTGAAACAGGCCGTGTGATTACAGAAAATGGAATAACAGATCAGGAAACCATAATCCTCTGCAGAATCCCATTAAGCCTTTAAAATAATCCGGAAGGTGGTGCCTTTACCAGGCTGGGATTCTTTTACAAATATTTTCCCTTTGTGATATTCTTCCACAATTCGTTTAGCAAGTGACAGGCCTAAACCCCATCCCCGTTTTTTTGTAGAATAGCCCGGTTTAAAAACAGTTTTAAACTTTGACGCAGGTATGCCCTTGCCACTATCTTTAATATCCACAAAAACCTGATGCTCTTCTTTTTTCAGGAAAATGTCGATGCTGCCATTACCACTTATTGCATCAAGGGCATTTTTCATCAGGTTCTCAATTACCCATTCAAATAAAGGCGGGCTGATAAGCGCATCTAAATTATTTTCCTGTTCTGCATAAATATTGATGGATACTTTTCCCGAAGCTCTTCGCCGTATATATTCAACGCTGTGCTCCATTTCTATATACAGGTTGGTAGATACTAATTCCGGCTTTGAGCCAATCTTTGAAAAGCGCTGTGCAATCAACTCCAGTCGTGCTATATCTTTTTCAACATCGGGAATCACCGAGGCTGCACTATGGTTTCCCAGTATAAGCTTCATATGCTCTACCCAACCGGAAAGCGCGGATATTGGAGTTCCCAACTGATGAGCGGTTTCTTTAGCCATCCCTACCCATACCCGGTTTTGCTCTGCACGCCTGGAGGTGCTGAATGTTAAATATGCTACCAGCAGGAAAGCCAGAATGATTGAAAACTGTATAAATGGAAAATACCGCAGCTGTACCAGTAAATAAGAATCACTATAGTAAATGTATTGATGTGCATCAGCGGTATATTTAATGTCGATTGGCTTGTGCGCTGCTTTCATTGATGCAAGCTCACGGCGTATATAGGACGTATCCTGAGCTGCGCGTAATGTATCAAGGTTTTTATAGCCCCTGACAATTCCACTATCATCAATCAGAATAAGAGGAACGGTTTCATTAGTTTCAATTACATGAAACATGAAACCAACATCTTCATTTCCTGTGGGGTTTCTGATACGCTGGTATACATCAGCAATCAGTTCCATTTTTTTTCTTTCCTCTCGGGCAAGCTTACCGGCGAGGAAGTTAGTATACCACACAGAAGCGGAAATAATAAGGAGCAACACAATCAGCAAAATCATCTTCCAGCGGTTCCTCTGTTCGTAGATGCTCATCGGTTATCCCTGGGAAGCGATTTCGGTTTAAATATATTTTTAAAATTACTTACTGCCTTCTGCTGTTTCTGCTGTGTATTGGTTTTCTCAGATGCAGTATTACTGCTGGTAATATCATCTGAAGAATCATTTTCAAATTGCAGGTATTGAGCTTCAGAAGGAGCTTTCCAGTCTTTCATCTGGTTGTGGTTATCTGCCTGTTTATTAAACTCGTTATTCAGGGCATCCTTTAAATTATTTTTCTCCTTATGGAGGTCCTGTGCTATTTCTTCTTTCACCTTTTGCTTATCATACCTGATTAAGGGATTTCCTGCCTTACCTGCCATGGTTAAATAGAGGTTCAAAAATCCCTGCGTATTTTGTTCTGCATCGTCCACAGTCAAGCTGCTTTTACGAAACTTTGTTGTTAGCAACTTGAGCAGGTTTAACTGCACTTTATAATCAATATCATTTTCAAAGCTATGGGTGCCGGAGAGCTGGAGATTCAACGCATTTGTAAAGATGCTTGTTATCGGGATGTTGATGGTTCTATCTTTTATTTCCACCTGGTTCTGCAATCTGCTAAACTGAATATTTTTTAACTCCTCTACTTTTACAAAACTCGCAAGCGCCATCATCGGTTGAAAATTATTCAGTTCACCGTTCTCTATAGTTACATCAGCAAGTGCATACAACTTTGAAGCATCGAAAATTTTTCCATTCCATGCGGCGTGCAGGACAATAGTTGATGTCACAAATCCCTTCAGATTCTTAGACGTTAAGATACCCTGGCCGAAATTGTCAAATTCATAAAAAAGCTGGGTAATGTCAATTTGGTTCACCTTTGCCGTAAGGTCAAGCAGGTTGTGGCTTTTATCCGATATGTCCAGCTTTCCATTGGTAAGTAACGTGCCGTTTTGGGTATTCATACCCACATCATTAAAAAATATAATCTCACCGGGCAATACTACATTTCCATGTAGGTTTGAACCAGAGAATTTTAGATAATTAAAATGTTCTACGTTACCTGTAATATTTCCCTGCAAAAAATAAAACACCGGCGGAATGGAAAAATTGGATCTTCCAGGTGTATCATTGACCGTTGTAACAGAGGTTCCCACCAGGTCTTCCCATTGTAAATGGTGAGATGACAGCGCCACATTTGCAGTTATTTTTTGAGTGTTTCGGCCGGAAGTATTGAGCGAAGTGATTAAGAAAGGAATTACATTTTTAATAGTTCCCTCAAATTGCAGATCGCTCTCACGTGCATTGAATCGAAACTGCTGGAAGGAGATTTCATTATTATTAATTTGAAAACTGCCGTTTAAGTGTGTATAGACAGCTTTTGCAGTTGCCACCTTTACATCATCCAGTTTAAAACTGCCACCAGCGGCTATGTTATTAAAATTTGATGCTGAAACCAAGGAGTTCATTGCACCCCTAAAATAAAACTGACTGAAGGATACAGAACCATCCATATCCTTTATTAAATCGGATTCAAGCATAGGTGCCAGATTCCTCAGGAAAAGGTTTCCGTTAAGATTAATATCAAAATAGGGATTCTCCAAGTTGCGAACTACTGCCGACCCCTCAATCCTGTTTCCCTGAAAAAGCGCAGACAGGTTATTTAATTCCACATAGGATGTTCCGCGGTTATGACTTTGGCCATTTGAGTAAACCCCGTTAAGATTAACATGGTCAAAGGTGGCTTTCATATTATCGTGAGTTATTGACCCATCCTTCATTACGAAAGAGCAGTTAACCAGCGGAGATTCATCAGCAGAGTTATTACCTTTAATACTGAGGTCAAATCCTAAATTTCCGCGACTTGAAAAATGAGAGCAATAGGTTGCCAATTTTAATGGCAGCAGCGAAGCAATTTTTTCAATTTTTAATTCTTTTCCTGAAATGTGTAAATCAAGCTGATTTCCCTTTACCAGCGAAAGTACATTACCGTCAATAGCAAACCGATTACCGGCAATCTCAACAGTTCCATTTTTAAAAGAATAAAAGTTTTTAGCAAGGTCAATATCTATTCGGCAGGATAATTTTATATCCCGTTCAGGCAAAAAGTCTTCTCCGTTTATGAGCAATTGCTTAGCTAAGAGGTCAGATTGAATGTCAAGTAAAAAATGATCTGATGAGAAGTCTCCGCTCAGAGAGGATTCATGTGTTTGTAAAACACATCGCTGATTTGAGCGGTCATCAATGTAGTCAATAAGGATGTTAGACAATATTGCATTATTAATATTCAGCCGGAAATCTGATGGTTTCGAAGATGCAGTCTTTTTAATAATATCAAAGTTAGTTTGCCCCTGAGCTGTAACATGAATATTAACTGCTCCGTCACTCATAATTATCTTTACTATTTTATAGTTGCTTCCAAGCAGATCCCACACGTTAAATAGTAATGAGATTTTCTGAGCAGAAAGCAAATTATTTTTTTCTGGAAGCGATTCGGTGATTTCTACCTGGTTAAACTGTAGAGAAGCATAGGGAAAATGGCTGAGGAAAGAAAATGAAACGTCACCATTCACCTTTACCTCTGTTGCGAGTTGCTTATTGAGTTCCCTGATGGCAATTCCTTTTATTGAATTTTCAAATGCAATAGTGATGAAAATCGCAGCCACCATCAAAAGCACCACCGTAATGGAAGTGACTTTTATTATTGCCAGGAAAATTTTCGAAAACCTAATTGTACTCTTCATGCAGGTAAAATTATAATAAACACAACGCGATCAACCTGGGCGCCACCAGGGTTTTAAACAGGAATATGTGAATTGAAGTATTCAGGCTTCAGTTATTTACTTTTCTCATTCAACAAATTACTTTACCCGCTCAGAAACGAAGATTTGCGGGCAGTATTTCCTGTTGCTATTTTTAAGATCTCTTTTGGTTGTTGTGATGAGAGAACTGAGAGGAGTTTTGGAAGGGATTCGTAGACGCATGCGAATCCCTTTTAAATTAATGTGGGTTGATAACTATCATTACTTAATTGACCATCGTTGCCAATTACTGTTTTAGGAATTATTCGTGTTTAATCCTACAAGCTCCAGCATCTTTTTATCCGAACCGGTTGTAAATCCGGACACTATAATTTCTTCATCAGTTACTATCAATTGTTTAGTTTACTAGCAAACAAACAATTGTGATACGATAAAGGTTAATGTGTAATTTCTCAATGGCATTCCAGCGCTTAATGATAAATTTCAGTACCAGATTTACATGTTTGGTAATTACATTTAAAGCTTTATAAAGTCTTTGCTCTTTTCTATTTTCACAGAATGAGTAAGAGGCAATTACGCCAAAAAGCAGAGACACAGAAAAAACCTAACGCTGCGAAAAGAGAGCCTGGCACCTTTTTTCAGCATAATCGTTCGCTGTGCCTTGTAATAGCAATTTTTACTTTTCTTGCTTATGCACACTCGTTAAGCAATGGATGGACGGATTGGGACGACGAAGGTTACGTATTAAAAAACACATTGGTAAAGACTTTCGATCTGAAAGGCATATTCACCTCGTACGTATTAGGCAATTATCATCCGGTAACGGTTTTAGTGCAGTCAATTGAATATCAATTCTTCAGTGATAATGCTTTTGGATTCCATCTTGTTAGCCTGCTGCTGCACATCATTAATTCTCTGCTTGTTTTTTGGTTTACTCTTCTTCTTACAAAAAATAATAATATAGGGCTCATAGCTGCCATTCTCTTTGCGGTTCACCCCTTGCATGTGGAATCAGTATCGTGGATAGCCGCCCAGAAAGACCTCTTATACGTATTGTTTTATTTGGGAGCGCTGATCCAATATGCAAAATATTCCAATGAAGGAAAAATCGATCGAAAGAAATATGTGCTAATCATTCTGCTGTTTTTGCTGTCACTTTTATCGAAAGGACAGGCAGTAACCTTACCTGTTATTATGATTTTGATAAATTGGTTTCAAAAGAAAAAGATATCGATTCGCAGTCAGTTAGATAAAGTTCCTCTTTTTATCATCGCGATTATATTTGGGATAGTCGCCATATTTGCACAGCAATCGGTACATGCGGTTCAGGATATAAATGCTTATTCAGGAACCCAGCGTTCAATGTTTGCCTCTTATGCTATAATTAATTACCTGCAGCGGCTTTTTATTCCTGTTAAGCTTTCTGCCTACTACGCTTATCCGCAGATTATTGATGGAAAATATTTGGCAATTGTTTATGCTTCGCCTGTGCTGTTGCTGATTATCTCTTTTTTAGTGTTTTATTTTAGAAGAAACACGCTGTTAGTATTTGGCAGCCTGTTTTTTATCATTAATATTTTTCTGGTGCTTCAGTTTCTTCCGGTAGGAGGAGCCTTGACAGCGGACAGATATTCTTATTTGTCATTTCTTGGACTATTTATATGGCTCGCTTCAATGGTAGCCAGGGCATGGGAAAATTATAAAGTAAAAAGTGCTGGCATTTTAATAATCATTGCCGCTACGTGGGTTATCTTTTTATTTATAGATACTGTTATTCGTTCTGGAGTATGGAAAAACAGTGAAACATTATGGACTAATGTAATAGAAAATTATAAAGGTTTTCCTATCGCTTACAATAACCTGGGATGGTACTATTTACAGACGAATCAGCTTTTGCTGGCGAAGAGTAATTTTTACGAAGCTTTAAGATTAAATCCCACTTATGATAATGCACTCATTAACAGGTATTCTGTTTTTAAAAAGTTAAACAACATGGATTCAGCTTTAATAGATGCGAAGAAGGTAATGAAGATAAGACCGGATTTGGCAGATCCCTATATGGATCGTGGAGTGTCTTTTGGCATGGCAGAAAAGTTTGACAGCGCTTTGATGGATTTCCACACTGCGTTAAAAATAAAGCCAAAGTATGCAGATGCTTATCAAAATATTGGAAATTTATATGGAATGAGGAATATGCCTGATTCCGCTATTTCAAACTATCAGCTGGCATTGAAATATGACCCAAAAATTACCGGTCTTCACAGTAATCTGGGTTCCTTATACTTGCAGAAACCTGACTATAAATTGTCCATTGAAGAATATACGAAAGCAATTCTTGAAGATGGAAGTAATGGAAACAACTATTATGGAAGAATGCAGGCTTTAGAAAAGTCCGGTCAATTCAGTGCCGCATATCAGGATGCCCTGCAAGCGGTAAAGTTAGGAATAGATATACCGCAGGATTTAATAATTCATTTAAAAAATAAGGCAGGAATAAAGTAAATCACCTGATCTTGAGGAGATCCTCAGGAGTATCAATAGCCACCGTTTCTATTTCAGTTAATGCGGTATGTATTGTAAATCCGCTGGAAAGCCAGCGTAGCTGTTCCAGTGATTCAGCTTGTTCTAAACGGTTTGGTGGCAATTTAACCAGGTGCAACAATTCCTTAATTCGATACCCATATATACCTATGTGTTTAAAATAGTCTGTAGAATAGACCCATTCTTTTTGAGGCTTATCTCTCAAGAATGGTATTGGTGAACGGCTGAAATACAATGCTTTTCCGCTGATATCAGTTACACATTTAACTACATTTGAATCGAATAGCTCTTCCTGCTTTTCAATTTTTTTTATCAGAGTAGCAATTTTAACCGTGTTATCGAGGAAGCAACGGCACAACATCTTTAATTGAGTATGCTCGATAAAAGGCTCATCACCCTGCACATTTATTATTACTTCAAAATTACCACCGATTTTTTCTGCTGCCTCTGCACATCTACCCGTTCCTGATTGATGATGAAGGGATGTCATTATCACATCTCCGCCAAAGTTTTCCACTGCTTTTTCAATTCGCATATCATCCGTTGCAACCACTGCTCTTTCAAACAATCCACTTTCCTTTACCCTTTCAAAGACATGCTGAAGCATGGGTTTGCCATTAATTAATTGCAACGGCTTTCCAGGAAAACGTGTGGAGGCATATCGTGATGGGATGATGGCAAGAAATCTCAAAAAATCTATAATTTAAAGGTTGAAGGTAAATTTTTGAAATGAACTCCTGTTTACATAGCTGGCAGAAAAAAGAAAAGCTCCTATTGATTGAGAGCTTTTCCATAATCCATTAAAATTACTTTGTTACTTCTGATACATGATACGACCGTTATACAGTTTACCGTACGCAATCACCCTAACAAAAATATACTATGGCAGGGTTTGCAATAACAGCTGCAAGGGAGATACTGCCACTGTACTCCAAACATTTGTATTGCAATGCAATACGATATAATTCCTTTTTTCTTATAATAATTTATTCAGTGAAAGCATTGCCTAAGGGTACATAGAAATTTTAATGAATAGCAAGTCTTTCATTACGCTTTGGATTTATTAAGCTTCTATACTTTAAGAAAGCAGATCACATATCCTGAAAAGTTCCTTTCCCAAATTTTATTTCTGATAGACTATCTGACCTGTGTAAAATTTGCCTTCAAACGCCAAACTTATAAAGTATACTCCAGAGGGAATAGCAGCAGGAAACGTTATATTTTTTTCCAAACCGCCATTAATGACCTGTGAGTTATCAGCATACACTATCTGGTTCAAAGCATTGTAAATTTTCACTACAGCGCTCGTATTTCCTTCATCCTTTAATTGAAGCGTGATTCTAAAACTTCCACTGGAAGGATTTGGGTATACAGAAAAAAGGCTGAATGAATTCTCCGCCACCATCGCATCTAACCTGCAACCGACTACGGTTTTTGTTTTAGAATATTTGGTGCAACCATCCGGAGTAGTGGCTAAATATTTATAAGTTCCCGGCTGGGTTGCGGTGTACGTAGAATTAGTGGCTCCTGCAATAGGATTTTTATCTATATACCATTGAAACGAATATCCTGTAACCACTTGTGCATTCAAAATAACAGAGCCCGTTGAACATATATTCAAATTTCCTGTATTAGTAATTTTTACAGATACAATATAGTTGGCTAAGGTGGTTTTGGGACTCGTGGCTTTACATCCATTGGCATCAGTGATGATTACAGAATAAGAAGCCTTAACAGAAGTAGTATACGAGCTTTTGGTAGCTCCCGAAATGTTGGTGGATCCTTTTATCCATTGATAACTGTATCCGCCTGAAGTATTAGCTGTAAAGGTTTGATTGACTTTTGGACATACCGTTACAGTTCCGGAAGGAGTGATGGTTGCAGTTGGCAAGGGATTTATAGTTATAGTGGTTGCAGATGAGGTAGCGGAGCATGAACCTGAGAAAACGGTGACAGTGTACGATCCGGCGGCACTGGCAATAAAGCTTGATGAAGTTGCCCCTGAAACAGGAATTCCATCCTTATTCCATTGATACGTCAACCCGGATCCGGTATTGGCTTGCAGCGTAACTGTGCTTCCGGCGCAAATCGCTATGGCGCCTGAAGGATTAACAGATGCGCTAACAATACCTTCATCAGTTTGCCCATTGCAGTTATCATCCACACCATTGCATACTTCCACCGCTCCGGGATAAATATTTCCGTTGCCATCATTACAATCCCCACTGTTGAAAACATAGCCAGGAGGCTGGCTGCATGACTGAATCGTTACGTTTGCATTTCCATAAGTATCATTGTCGGCATCGGCATAAAACGTGGTCTTTACACCTTCATCCGTTTGACCATTGCAATTATCATCGATGCCATTGCATATTTCCGAAGCATTTGGATGTACACTGGCATTACCATCATTGCAATCTGTGTTATTTGCAACATAGCCAGGAGGCTGGCTGCATGACTGAATCGTTGTATTTGAATTACCATAACTGTCCCCATCTGCATCGGCATAAAACGTGGTCTTTACACCTTCATCCGTTTGACCATTGCAATTATCATCGATGCCATTACAAACTTCTGCAGCATTGGGATGCACGTTCATATTTGCATCATTACAATCCGTATTATCTGCTACATAACCCCCCGGTGGAGTAGGAGACAAGCTCAGGATAGAACTGCCGGAGTTGCCATATCCGTCATTATCTGCATCAGCATAATATGTATAAAGAACGCATCCTTCATCAACCTGCCCATTGCAGTTGTCATCAGTTCCATTACCGCAAACTTCCGCTGCACCGGGATGAACTGATGCATTTGCATCATTGCAATCCGAGTTATCAGATACATAACCTGCCGGGGCGGCACAACGCTGCAGGCTCATAGAAGGAGTGCCATAGCCATCCCCATCGGCATCAGCATAAAAGACAGATGTTGCAATACCTTCATCTGTCGTACCATTACAGTTATCATCAATGCCGTTGCAGCTCTCCGATGCACCGGGATGAACGGTGGCATTGTTATCGTTGCAGTCTGTATTATTGGCAACATATCCTGCAGGTGCAGCACAGGCTGATTGAGCTACTGAAGGATTTCCAAAAGTGTCTCCATCACTATCAGCATAAAAAGTAAAGGACGTACACGGCGTTATGTTAATGCTATAATCTTCCGTTTCACCATTGGTAAAGGCAACGCACGGATCCACAGGTTCTGCTGAATATTCCACGCGCACCCGCATCCCTGTAATCCCGGTAAGGGCAGTGATCGGAATACTGATATTGCTATTAAGCGTTTGACCACTTCCACTGCCGAGATAGGTTCGTTCATTTGCATCGAAAAAACCGTTATGATTAAAATCAACCCAGATGCTCACGTATTCTGTTCCCCCGTTGCCTACAGTTACTGAGATTGCAGGATTGGTGCCTTGTGTAGCTGTTGCCGTCGAGGACGTGTAATTGGCATATCCATTTACAGAGCAGGCAGAGCTCTTATTTATTCCCCCAAAAGTTACATTAGTGATATTATCGTCCTGAGAGCAATCAGAGCCTCCCGGAACGCAGTAACAAACATTGAAGGGGCTCATAGTAACCTGCAATGGTGTTGACAATATGGAAAGTCCCGAAAAAGAGCAACCTACCTGGCAGCGATAATAGGTGGCAGTATTTTGCGAAGTAGTATAAGATGCATTTGTCGCACCCGGAATTGAAGTATACGATGATCCATTGATAGAAGTTTGCCATTGAAATGTAATTCCAATATTTACATAAGATGTACTTAATGATAAAGTGAAAGGAACGGAATTGCATGAAGGATTTATGCTGCTCAGCGTGGAGCTTGATGAAGGTGTGCCGCTGCAGTTGACAGCTGTAGCTATAGTTATTCTGAAATCTTTAGTTTCTCCAAAGGTTTGATCAGAGGAACAGCTGGATGAAGGCAATGCAGAAAGGTTATTGCGTATTCTTAACCGGTGCGTGCCCGCCGCAGCTGTAAGTGATATGGCAATAGAACCACTAAGTGTAGTACCGGGGCCACCGCTGTAAACCAGCTCGCCTGCATCTTCGAAAGAAGCATTGTCATTAAAATCAATCCAGATTTTTGCATAGTCATCGGCATCTCCAAGCGTAAGTGTGAAGGTGCTGGTAACACCTTGCGTAGTAGAGGCAGTAGTTCCGATATCTGCATAACCAGGACTGGAAACACAGCCGCCTCCTGAATAATTAATTCCTGAAAAAGTGAATGCTGAGATTTTATCTCCTCCACAACCACCTTCCGTGGTAAACGGGGTGCAATAGTTTACCGTTTTATTTCCACCAGGATTTAAAGCAATGGCAGGAACAGATCCCGGGTTGTTAGCACCACCTGATGCAATTATGGTAATGCCGCCGGTATTTATTCTGGCATCCAGAATATCATTTACAACTGCTGAAATTTTTATATCAAAAGTGATCCAGACGTAATTTACCCCTGAGATCAGAACTGACGACAGGCCAGTTAAAGTTGCCGATCCCGAAGAAAATGATTGTCCGCTTCCTATTTGAGTGGTAGGGCCAGAGGAATTACCGATCCAGACTTTAACCCCATTTACAGAAATATCTGCATCATTAGTATTTTTAGATATGATGGTTATGGATGAAAGTGTTAATGTTCCCAAAGATCCGTTCACCGGAATATCAACTCTTAAAATGGTATTGTTTATTGTTGCCGGTGCTGCATTCCCCGTTTGTTGTACAGACGTTATGGTGACTACCGTTTTTGGTGAAGGAATTGGGGGAGTCCACTCAAAAGTTTCACCGGGCAAAGGCTTTACTGCGATATTGTAAGTACAGGTAGCACCTGCGGTAGTACCCGCAGTGGTAGCAGCCCAGCTTACAGAGGTAGTTCTGTTATTGAAATCTGCATTGGTAGCACCACGAATTCCAACCTGTAAATTTTGAGAAGTTATACCCGGGCAAGATCCGTATACAAACTGAATTTTATTGGTTCCCTCCAATAGCTTTATTTGAAAATTAAACTCATTTCCACCCCCTGAACTGAAAAATCCCCAGTTTGTCCATTCAATTGTGAGCACTCTGCTGCCTGCTGCCCCGCTTGTTTGATAGGAAATTTGAGCACCGGGAGTTACTCCGTATAGGTCATTATTAAATGCTGAAATTACATTATTGGTAAGGCCGGAGCTTATGGCGTTATTACTCGTAACAGGAACAGCACCCAGGCTGATAAATCCATTCGCATTGATGCCAAAGGTAGTATAGTCATTTCCGTTATAATTAAATGTAAAACCGATAGGAAATGTGCCGAAGTTATCGTCATCGGCCGTAATAGCAACTATTACCGTTCCGGCACCTCCTGAGACAGATGAATATAACCCAACAGAAGAGCCAAATGAGTAAGAGGATACCTGGCCATAGGTACAGACAGAAAAAATAAATAAAATTGCAAAACAAGGCAGTTTGTAGAGTGTATTCATTGCAGAAATAAGGGGTTTGGCAGGAAGAATATCTGTTACCAGGCAATACCGCAAAGGAACTCGAAAGGTTCCATTCTTATAATTCGAATTATTGCGTTTTGTTACTATATCTAATGGATTTTTTTTCACAGTGATACTCTAATTTGGAATTAATAGTTTTGCGACTCTCTAATACTTCAATTAACCAAAACCAAGAACATGAAAAGAATTATCCTTATAACCGGTTACCTGATTTTATGTCTTCCTGCAAGCATCCTTTTTGCACAGGCCAGAAAATACGTTTTATTTGAACATTTCACCAACTCCAGCTGTCCTCCCTGCGCTGCATTGAACCCCGGGTTTGAATCATCCATACTTGATGCCAACAAAAGCACAGTAAGGGGCATCGCCTATCACGGATGGTGGCCCGTGAATAATGACCCCATGTATCTATCCAATACATCGCAAAATGCCGATCGTATTAATTATTATGGTGTCACCGGCGTTCCTACCGTTATTGAGATGGGCAGTAAAAAAAATGCTTCTCCAGGAGCATATTCTCAAATTGATGTAGATGCACAATTAGCTGTTTCTACTTCAGTAAAAATTGAGGTCGCAGATACTGCTTATGGCACCTTGCACAACGTTTTTGTAACAGTGAGTTCAGTCGGAGACCCTACGTCTGCCGGAACCATTCACCTTCGTACAGCAGTAATTGAGAGAACAGTATTTTATAATGGGGATAACGGGGAAACTGTTTTTCCAAATGTTATGAGGCTGATGCTTCCTGATACAGATGGTGAGTTGCTTACTCTTCCTGCCAATGGCAGTGATACCACTTTTTATTTTACCTATACTCAGGATTCTGCATGGAACCCTTCAGAACTTGCAATAGTGGCTTTTGTTCAGGATGATTTCAGTAAAGAAGTGTTTAACTGCGGTTCCTCTTTCGATCCGACAGCGAATGTAGTCAATAATGAAAATGTAACAAGTGCCGGTATGCCCGGAATAGTTTCGGATTTTAGCTTACAAGCGGAAAACAGTGGAAAAGAAACCGAAAACTACCGGTATTCTATTTCCTCTAACGCTCCCTCGGACTGGTCGGCAACCTTCATGGTTAATGGAGTTACTTATTCCGATTCTGCTTTTATAACAATTGAGCCTGGTCAGTCTCTGCCTATTACTGTTGATGTGACGCCCGGAACAACTCCCGGCTTCGCACAATACACGCTTACTGCAACGTCCGTTTCCCATCCTGAAGATGATGCTGTAAGCAATACTGTATATGTGATCTCTGGTATCACCGATCTTGTTGTAAATAATGATGGTAATAAAGGAGATGGAGAGGCAGAAAATGCATCTCATTGGGAATCCGTGTATCTCCAGGGATTAAGTACTTCGGGTTCGACCACATATACCTCGATGGGCTCGGGAATAGCCACCAAGGCAAGCAGCGAAAGTTCGCTGGCTGGTGTAAAGAACATTTTTTATAATGTAGGCTGGACGTTCCCCGCTCTTACGGAAGAATGGGCACAGCAATTAGAAAACTTTATGAACGCCGGAGGCAATCTTTTTATCAGCGGGCAGGACATTGGCTGGGACATTTCAGCTGATCCATCTGCCGGCGGACATGCTTCTCCTCTTTTACAGGATTTTTACACCAATTACCTGTTTGCACAGTTTATTGGTGATGGCGACCTCACTAACAGGCCATTGACAGCCAATCCAGTTGATCCTGTGTTTGGCAGTTTGGGTACCATCACTCTTATTAATTATTATGGCAATTATTTTTATCCTGATCAGATTGCACCTGCTGGCATTGGAACACCTATATTTTATTATAATAACGACACGAATAAAGTTGCGGGGGTCCGGGCAGATAACGGGACTTTTAAAGTAGTGTATATTGCTCCGGGTCCTGAAATGATGTCATCCCTGACACGGGATAACGTGATAAAAGCGGCCTACGATTGGTTTTACGGCATTACAGGAATAGAACAAGTGAACAACGCTTCTGTATTGATTGGTCAGAACTATCCAAATCCGAGTGATGAATTCACTTCTATCCTTTTAGGAAATCTGACCAATGATTATACATTCATTTTGACTGATGTTGCCGGAAGGATAATGCTGACTAAAAATGTTTCCAGTAATGCTTCATTAATCGAAATCAATACTTCATCATTACCGCAGGGAATTTATTTCTATTGTTTACAGAACGGAAAGGAACACAGTGCATCGAAATCGCTGCAGGTGATACATTAAAAGTCTGTTAGAAAGTATTTTAAAACGGGGCTTGAAACGCTCCGTTTTTTTATGTAGTACAGATGGAACGTGATTAGATACCTGCAATCAAAATCTTGCTGAATCCATTACTGCCTTTTTCCAATTGTATTTGGGTTTCTATTCTTTCTTTTAAGGATTCAATATGAGATATAATTCCTATCGTTTTATTACTTTCTATTTGCAACTGTTCAAGCGTGGAAATAGCAAGGTCGAGTGATTCAGGATCGAGGCTGCCGAACCCTTCATCGATATAAAGACTTTCGATCTTCACATTTCTTGAAGCCAGATCTGATAAAGCCAGGGCCAGGGCTAAGCTAACTATGAAAGTTTCGCCACCGGAAAGCGTCTTTACGGACCTTCTTTCCTCACCCAGGTAGGTGTCTATAATTGTTAGGTCATCATCTTCTTCACTCCGGGGAATATCCAGTAAATACCTGTCGTTAAGCTTTTTTAAGCGTTCGTTGGCCAGGATAATTAATTTTTTTAATGTTAGGCCCTGTGCAAAAGTGCTGAAATTTTTTCCGGTAGCGTCGCCAATATGTTTACAGAGAAGCTCCCACTTAAGGTTTGCCTGCCTCGTTTCATCAACTTGTTCCTTTAGTTTAATGATCCTGTTTTTTCTCGTTACGTTTTGAATTTTTTCAGCCCGGTATTCCAACAGGTTTTGTTTAGCATGATTAAGTGTTTGTATCATCTCAGCAAGCTCCTCTGATAACTGTTCTTTTGTTTTTGTTGAGTCATCATTTGGAAGAAGCTGCTTTTTTCTTTCATTCGCATTTTCAATAAGCGCCTGCACCCTTTTAAGGTTTCCATCAAAAGATGATAGTTGATATTTCAGGTTATTAAATTCTGCATCAGGAAGAATATCTTTGAATGACGATAGAATATCACTATAGCCAAAAGACGAAAGTGTGGGTTTCAGGATATTTTCACTCTTCAGCTGTTGCCTATTCAATTGATCCATTTGCGTTTTGTATGAATTTATTTTTCCTTCGCTTGTTTGAATTTCATCGTTTAACTTATTAAGCGGGCTGCTTAATGTATCGCAATCTCCGCGTATGTTGGTTCCTGTGTAACGTGATTCTACTTCTTTCTTTGCTTTCGCATATTCATTAAGACGTTGAGTGTATACATCAACCTCTTTTTTAAATTCATGCAAATCATTTTTTGTTAAAATCAATTTTTCTAATTCAGCAACAGATTTTATTTCATTCTCAATTTTGGCTATCGAAGCTTCCAGCGTATGCACATTACCCACTTTTTCTATGGCAAGCTGCTTTTTACGCACTGCAATTTTATTCTGCTGACTCACCATTTCATTCTCAATTACCATTTTTTCTTTTTGCAGCGCCTGCAATCTTCCGGAATTGACACTAATTTCACTTTGTAAGTCTTGTATTTCATTTTCATACCTGTTTCTCTCATTCTCTAAATCCTGCAGCTCCTTTGTAAGCTCAGAATTGTTATTAAAATACTCATGGATATATGGATGATGAGGCGAGCCACATAAAGGGCAAGGTTCTCCCTGCTTCAAATGTTGCCTCTCTTCTTCAAGATTTTTTTCTCTTAATTTTTTTTCACGCTTATCTCTTACCTCTGTAATTTTTGAGCTGACCTTATTTTTTCGTTCTATAATTTTTTCAAGTTGAGGCTCTTGTTTTTTAATCAGCTCCGCAGTTTCGAGTATTGCATTTTCGTTTTCCTTTTGTTTTTCACGGTTTTCAGTAAAATTCTCTACCTGAAATTTTAAATCCTCTGTTGCTCTCAATTTTTCTCTCAGCAACTCAATGTGGCTGCTTAATTTTTCAGGGTTTATTCTATTTTGTTTTATTAATATATCAACGTTGGCTGAAACTGCAGAAAGCTCGTTACAGACTTTCGAATTTAACTCGCTAATCCTTTCCCCACTTTCATAATTTTTATATTGAACAAGCGCCGGCTTCTTAAGATGGCTTACAATTTTTAATTTTTGTTCGTTTAATGCCTTTTCAACAGCAATTTTTTTTGTGACATGATATATTACTTGGTCACGATAATCGGTCAAAGCTTTAATTGCATTTTGTGCTTCAACTTTCGAATTAATAAGCTTGCTTATAGAATTTAAGGTTTTACTTACTTCATCTTTTTTATTCTTTAATTGCGTCTCCTCGTTTTTAATCTCTTCATTAAATTTTTTTATTGAATCATTGCCGGAGATATAATTTCTTATTTCATTAAGATAAGGCAACAGCTGCTCATGCCTGCTGATACGTTGCGCATGCTGCTGCCTGAAGATTTCGAGATTGCCCGTTATTTGCTTTTCTTCATTGTTGTAATTCTTTATTTCCTCTTCTATCTGCTCAACATTTATTTTTACTTCGATTGCTTTTTTAATCTTAGAGTGGCACGTCTCTTTGTTATTGATTTCATCATTTATTGTATGAATTAAATTTTCTAACTTATCTTCCCTTTCCTGGGTTAGCAGCTGGCCTTCTTCCGATTCTATAATGTCAACTTTTGTTTTAATCCCTTCATTTTTTTCTTTAGACTTTTCAAAGGCTCTTTTCCCAATCTCCCTGTAAATACTCATTCCTGTAATATCTTCCAGAAGTTTACCACGTTCATTTTTATCCGATTTCAAAAATTTTGCAAACTCCCCCTGCGATAACAGTATTGACTTTATAAACTGGTCATAGTTAAGGCCAATCAGTTCTGCATTCTTGATGGGTACTTCCTTATTACCTGAAACAATTATTTCACTCGTTACCGCATTAACGAGCTCCATGTCATTTGCGCGAAGACCACCTCTTTTATTTTTTGCTACAGACCACTTCGAGCGGTAAGATCCTTTTTTGCAGCTATAGTCTACCTCTACAAAACAATCTGTTTCATTTCTTGTAAGTATAGAGCCTGCTTTTTCAATGAAATTTTTAGAAATAATATTTGATTCAAAGCGCGGTATTTTGTTGAATAGCGCCAGTGTAATTGCATCAAGAATGGTGGATTTGCCGGAGCCGGTTGGGCCTGTAATAGCAAACAAGCCTGCTTCTGAAAGGGGAGGTGCTTGAAAATTGATTTCCCACTCGCACCTCAGGCAGTTAATATTTTTAATCTTAATTTTTAAGATCTTCATTTCCTATACTGCCTCATTTATCTCATTATATAGCTCGTCGAAAGCTTCACTTATTAATTCCTTTTGCTTCTCATTTACATTTTCAGCTTCCAGTTTTTTTAATAAAACTTCCCGCGGAGTCAGGTCTTCTATATTTTTATCTTCTGCATGGAATTTT
This sequence comes from Chitinophagales bacterium, assembly GCA_013816805.1. NCBI lineage: Bacteria > Pseudomonadati > Bacteroidota > Chitinophagia > Chitinophagales > Chitinophagales bacterium. Next base: position 96,346 of record JACDDS010000004.1, read on the forward strand.
TCTGTTTCAGATAGTTTATTTAAGAACTTCACCTTATAGGTTAAAATCTGTACTTCATCACTTTGAAATTCAGTAATAAATTTATGAATGTCAACCGTGAGCAACGGGCTGCTGCTCTGCTCAATAATCTCTAATTCTGCAAAGCATTTCAATCGTTTGGAATTTTTAAAGTTTTTTAACTGCGACTGTACCTCGTTAAAAGTTCCTGTGAATCTTTTAAGTGTTCTTGCCGACGGTATTTCATGAACCGATACCTGCCGGATGCAATCATTGAATACTTCTAATTCCAAAATAATTTTTTTATCGTGTTTTTCACTAAAGCTCAATGGAATAGGAGAGCCGGAGTACCTTATATTTTCACTGTTGCCTACCTTTTGCGGTTTGTGAATATGGCCTAAAGCAATGTATTTACAATTTTTAGGGAAATCATTCGAACTAAACATTTCTGCACCGCCTCTTTGAATATCTCGTTCGCTGTCTGAAGTAGCAACGCCTGACGTAAATAAGTGCCCCATCAATATAACAGGAATTTTTTCTCCGTATTTTTCAAAAGCAAAATTTACCAATGTTTCAAAATAATTTTTCATTCCTAAAAATTTCTGCTCGACCCGGCTTTTATAAGTTTCGCCTTCCATTGCCAATCTAATATCTGAATCACGCAAATAGGGTACAGCGCAAACAACGCATTCAATTTCTCCATTCTTATTTTTCAGTTCAATAATACTGTCTTCCTTTGTTTCTGGAATGCTCGCCACAATATTTACATTTAACATTGCCAGGATAGCTTTGGGACCATTTAAAACGGCTGGTGAATCATGATTGCCCCCGGTGATAATTACTTTACAATTAACGTGAATAAGCTTCTCCAGAAACAAATAATAAAGATGCCTGGCCTCTGAAGCAGGGTTAGCCTGGTCGAAGATGTCGCCTGAAATTAAAAGCACTTCAATCCCTATTTCCTTAATGAGATTTATTAACCATTCAAAGAAAATTTTATGGTCTACGGAAAGATCTGCTTTATGAAGTTTAATTCCCAAATGCCAATCGGCTGTATGTAATATTTTCACCCTGCAAAAATATTTAAGTTAAAGTAAGTACTTCAACCAGATGAATAATAATCCTGCTTACATTTTATGATTGAAATAGGAATGCTAGTCCGGCTTGACCTAAAGGAAGAATAAATTAAATAATCATTTGCCAGTATCTCAAAATGCGGATGCTCTTATAAATAAAGTATTGCGCTACAAGTATTACTTGATTGACCCTGAACAAAATGAGCGTCAAATCATAAAATTTTCCTGGAGTTATAACAGGTAAAACTGATAAAGCTTGGTTCCCGCGGCTTCTAAGAAAGCGTTAATATGCTTAATTAAATTTCTCTGAGATATATTCAATCAATTTTTCATCACTCATTTTATTTGAAGTACTTTCCTTCGAAATAACATTTTTAAACTGTGGTGTTTCCGAAAGAAAATGCTTAAACTGTTCCTGTGCCGTACCTGTGCCTGTAACATGCACTTCTTCTGCATTTTGCATATGGGAACTAATCTCTTTAAAAAATTTGTGCAGTAAGGTATGCTCCAAATTGTTTGCAGTATTTTCATTGGAGTTACTGCCGGCGCCATCATTTTTAGCATGGCCCAATACTATAAAGTTCCCGGTTTCAATATGCTCTCGGCCTACTACCGTAGCATGATGTGAGTCCATCCAAACTCCGAATTGTTTTTTATTTTTTTCAGACATCGTGTTTTTGGTTCGAGGTTAAAAAGTTATAAGTTGAAAGGTATCTATAAATTATAAGAACAATTGCTAAAGATCTGCAAGATGACTTGTTATAAAGAAAGGAGCATGTACCGAAACAATTGAAAGCACACCTGCTGAAACATATATTTGCCAGTCAGATTAGATTCCAGATATCGGAATACTTAATCTTCCGGCAGCCCCAAATCTTTTTCCATCGCCTTAATATCTGGTGCGTGGCCTCGGAAATTCCGGAACATGGTATTGTAGTCTTCCGTATTTCCACGTGACAAAATGAGGTCGCGGAAACGCTGCCCATTTGCCCTCGTTAACCCACCATTTTCTTCGAACCACGAATAAGCATCTTCTTCCAGCATCTTCGTCCACTGGTAAGCATAGTATCCTGCAGCATAGCCATTACTCCAGATATGCAGGAAGTAACTAGAACGATAGCGCGGAGGAACTTGTGGAAGATCTAATCCCGTAACATGAAGTGCAGTTTTTTCAAATGCATCGGCATCCTTTACTTCATCATTGGCACCGAGCTTATGCCATTGCATATCGAGTGAGGCTGCGGCAATGGCTTCTGTGAGCTTATAACCTTCGTTAAAAGAAGATGCTTTTTTTATCTTATCAACAAGGCTCTGAGGTATTGCTTCACCTGTTTTATAATTAACTGCATAATGGTTCAGCACTTTAGGATCCAACGCCCAATGCTCATTAAACTGCGAAGGGAACTCTACGTAATCCCGGGCTACGTTTGTACCTGAAAGAGTAGGATATTCCTGGCTCGCAAACATACCGTGCAGCGCATGGCCAAATTCATGGAACATGGTAGTTACATCATCAAAACTGATGAGTGCAGGTTCCCCTGGCGCAGGCTTCGTAAAATTGCAGATATTGTACACTACAGGTTTCGTACCAAGCAACTTTGACTGACCTACCAGGTTACTCATCCACGCTCCGCCAGATTTGTTATCACGCTTAAAATAATCGCAGTAAAACAAAGCAAGCGATTTATTGTCCTGGTCGAATACTTCAAACACCCTAACATCAGGCTGATAAACCGGCAGATCGTGACGCTCTGTAAATGTTAAGCCATATAATTGGTTCGCTGCATAGAACACTCCGTTTTCCATTACCTTGTATAATTCGAAATACGGTTTAATCTCTTTATCATCAAGGTTGTATTTTGCTTTACGCACCTGCTCGGAATAATAGGTCCAATCCCAGGGCTGTAATGTGAATCCACCTTTTTGCTGATCAATCAAGGCCTGGATATCTGAGGCTTCCTGTTTTGCTTTAGCAGTAACGGATGGAACCAGCTTGTTTAAAAATTGATCTACGGCTTCGGGTGTTTGTGCCATTTGGTCCTGCAGTTTCCAGGCCGCATAATTGGCAAACCCCATCAGGTTTGCCTTTTCCTCACGGATAGCTGCAATACGTGTAATGACTGCGCGGGTATTATTAGAGTCATTTTTTTCTGCACGGTTCCAGGATGCTTCAAATAATTTTTGCCTTGTGGCACGAACGGATAGCGACTGTAATTTTGGTTGTTGGGTAGTATTTTGTAAAGGTATCAGCCATCCTGTAAGGTTTCGGGCTTTGGCATTTTGTGCAAACGCATCCAGATCTGATTTAGATAAGCCCGCTAATTCCGATGAATCTTTTATTAACAATGCTCCTTCCTTTGCTGCATTTACCAACTGATTTGAAAATTTAGCATTTAATGTTGCTTCTTCCTCATTCAGCTTTTTCATTTTTGCCTTATCTGTTTCAGAAAGTTTGGCACCAGCAAGCACAAACTCCTGATATTGGTATTCAATGAGTCTCTTTGCCTCAGCGTCCTTAATTGCATTACGAGTATTATAAATGGATTCAATACGCTTAAATAATTTTGCATTAAGATAAATGGCGTCCTGGTTGGCAGCCAGCTTAGAAGCAATTTCTTCCTGCAGCTGCTGCAGGGTATCATTGGTATTTGCGCCTGTAACCAAGCTGAAAATATTATTCACACGGGTCAATAGCTGCCCGCTTCTTTCCATTGCCTCTATAGTATTTTCGAAAGTCGGAGATGCTGTATTGTCCGCAATCTGATTGATCTCTTTTTGCTGCTCTTTAATTCCTTCTTCCAGTGCAGGCTTAAAATCAGAATCTTTAATTTTATCAAAAGCCGGGGCCTGGTAAGGCAGGGTGCTTACTGTTATCAAAGGATTCGTATCAGGAATGTTACTACTGTTCATGGCGGGTATGTTACCGTTATTCTTTAAGGAAAATAATGATATAAATAATACTGCAAACGGCAACATCACGAATTGTTTCATAGGGCTCTATTTGTTATGGTTGAAAGTTATACAAATCTCCAGAGATAATTAATTTCTTTTATTCTGGCAGCGGCAATTTTAGGGAATCCTACTAATAAAACACAGTAGACTCTAGACTTAAATGACGCTAGATTTTATAGATTGAATATAGCTATTTACCGTAAAGGACGCGATTGAAATTTTAGCTTTTGAATTTTTATTTCCGGCAAGATGCTATAACAAAAAACTACATAAGGTAAATGTGAATTCTGATCAGTAAGGCTTTAAAACATTATACATTCACGGATTATAAATTAAAATTGTGCATGCTAAAACAATACAGCTGAGGACAGTAGATGTAATCCGGTATGTTACACCATTGCGCGAAGGTGGTTCTTTGCCGGCCATTGCAGATGCAGATGATGGGTTTATGTATGTAATCAAGTTTCGCGGAGCAGGGCAGGGTGCAAAAATGCTTATAGCAGAATTGATTGCAGGAGAAATTGGGCGGGCGCTTGGATTAAAGGTTCCTGAAATTGTGTTTGCAAACCTGGACCCTGCATTCGGTCGCTCAGAGCCTGATGAGGAAATTCAGGATCTGTTGAAAGCCAGCACTGGCTTAAACCTTGCGCTTCACTTTCTTGCCGGTTCCATAACGTATGACCCGGTAACAACAACCATCGATGAAAATCCTGCATCTCAAATTGTATGGTTCGATTGCTTTGTGACGAACGTAGATAGAACAGTGCGCAATACTAATATGCTGATTTGGAATAAGGAATTATGGCTCATTGACCATGGAGCATCATTGTATTTTCAACATTCCTGGGACCGGTTTGAAGAACAGGCACAAAAACCCTTTGTGCAGGTAAAAGACCATGTACTGTTACCGCATGCAACTGAATTGGATAAAGTTGATAAAGCATTCCGAAAAATCCTTACTGCAGAACTTCTTGAATCCATCGTTTCTTTAATTCCTGATGAATGGCTGCATAATGGTTCGTCGGAACAATCGGCAGATGAAAAGAGACAGGTGTATCTTCACTTCCTGAAAACAAGGTTGGAAGCGTCAGAAATTTTTATCAATGAAGCCAGGCATGCAAGAGAAACACTTATATGAATATGCGATAATCCGGCTTGTGCCGCGCGTTGAGCGGGAGGAGTTCCTCAATGTGGGAGTAATCCTGTATTGTGCTGATCAAAATTATTTAAAAACAAAATTTGAATTGCGGCATGATAAGTTTCGAGTCGTTTCTGATGGTCTGGATATCGAAGAACTTACGGCTCGTTTGTGTTCCTTTCAACAGATTTGTTCGGGAATGGAACAAGGAGGATCCATCGCTAAGCTTCCGATTGCTGAACGTTTTCGATGGCTCACTGCAGCTCGAAGCACTATGATACAATTGTCTCCCGTACATCCCGGCCTCTGCGAAGATGCTGAGGAAACGCTTGATAAATTATATCTGTCGCTTGTTCAGTAACATTTATTTGCACTCCGCTTAATTATCTCACAATGGAATGGGATATAATTTCATTTCAATTTTTAAGCTGAAAGAAAAGAAAGTATTCATCTCTTTTTCTTCCCTCCTAATAGGCTAATTCACATCATTGGTGGTTTTTCCTAACTCTCCGTGGCGGATGGCTTTACATTTAAACATTAGTATTATCAATACTTAATACTCATGTTCGCAGCAACGCTTTTATTATCTCTCTTAGAAAAGCTCACAGCCCTAAAAACGTTTGCTGCGGTAAAGGCAGGTATTTCCATGATACCCTCGCGAGGGTATACATTACATTCGTTTAACCATGATGTAAACCACAATTTGGTACGTGCACGCATTGCCCGTGATCTTCACGACAATATCGGCTCTACACTTGGCAGTATTTCGTATTACAGTGAAATGGCACGTCACCTGCCTGAAGAAAAGAAATCACAGCGCAACATGCTGCTGAAGAAAATAGAAGAAGCCTCTCACGACCTGATAGAAGAGATGAGTGATATGGTATGGGCAATCAATCCTGTAAATGATAGCCTGGAAAAACTCACCACCCGGATGAGGAACTATGGAACCGATTTTCTTTCAACCTGTAATATTGATTACTCATTTGAAACGAAGATTATTTCCGATATACCGCAGCTTTCTATCGAGCAACGTAAAAATATTTTCCTCATTTACAAAGAAGCTATTTACAATGCATCTAAATATTCTGCTTGTTCCCGGTTAACGGCATCTATTATTCAATCCACCAATAACCTAATTATCGAAGTAAGGGATAATGGAAAAGGGTTTGATATAAATCAACCGGCACCATACAATGGAAATGGAATCATCAATATGAAATATAGAGCAAAAGAAATCGGAGCCGAGTTTTATATTTTTTCAGAAAAAGGAAAGGGTACTCAGGTTTGTGTGTTAATTCCTGTAGAACCCGAAAAGTGTAATCCTCAAAATAAAAATCAGGATTTAATGATTGACACTTAAATGGAACTCTCACAATTGTGCGTATGGTATCACCCATTACAATAATGCTCTTCGATGATAACAAGCGTATCCGGGATTCGCTGGAAATTCTTTTTACATCCCATTCGGAATTTGAATGGCTGGGCGCTCACAGAGATGCCTCTCAAGCAACTGTGCTCGTCGGGACAAGTTTTCCTGATGTGGTGCTGATGGATATTAATATGCCGGGAATCAGTGGCATTGAATCGACTTATTCTATTAAAAGAAAATTTCCTGATCAGGTAATAATGATGCTCACCATATTCGATGATGATGATAAAGTATTCAATGCCATCTGTGCCGGTGCAGTAGGCTATATTGTAAAAAGCAAATCACTAACTCATTATTAAAGCAGTAAAGGAAGTACATGCAGGAGGTGCACCCATGACTCCCTCCGTGGCCCGCAATGTGCTTCAGCTATTTCAACAAAGAAATGCTCCTGCACCACCTGATGCTTTTGACCTGACAGAAAGGGAAAAAGAAGTGCTGAGTCATCTTACTAAGGGCAGCGCTTATAAGATGATCGCAGATAAAATGAACATCTGCTACGATACCGTTCATTCCCATATCAAAAACATCTATAAAAAACTTCACGTTAATTCTGTGAGCGAAGCGGTTTCGAAGGCCTTACGGGAGCGGTTGTAATCTTTTAGACATTTCCAAGCTTTATTTCACATTATTTTCAATTGTGATCGGAAGTCTAACTGAAATTAATGTGCCGCTATAAACGGATTTGAATATTGATAGATCTAATATCAAGCCGTACCAACAACTGTGGCGAAAGGGATTTTTCATGATTAATATAACGAACCCCTCGACAGAAATAGTAAGTCGCTTTTTTACGTGAGTATTTCACAAGCGTATTAAAATCCTTGAATACTTGCTTTAATCTTTCTAATGTTAATTCATCAAACAAATAACAAGTCATAATCTAAATTCACCACTATTGGCGATTGACAGGATAAACTCTTTTTTTCATCTTTACATCAATGCTTCAATGTTTAAGCTGATGCGGATAAGGATGCGTGATGTAAAGCACCTCATTTGATCATTTTCGAAATGGCAATTTCTCTGCTGCGCTGTTGTATTTTTTCTTCGCTGCTGATCTTCCTTTCTTTTTTCACGCTGGCACAAAGCAATGAGGCGTCGAATAATACATCCGCTGTTTCTCCGGTGGATGCACAATTGATCCAGGCGGCGAAGGATGCATACATCTTCGGTTATCCACTTGTGATGATGGAAATCACCCGGAGGGTGATGACCAACTACGAAAAGGCAACCGATCGCGGAGCACCAATGAACCAAATCTTCAGGAAAGAAACTTTTCCTGATGAAAAATTCAATACTGTAGTCAAGCCTAGCTGCGATACCTACTATGCACTGGCATGGATCGACCTTGGTCAGGAACCATTCGTCCTTGAAATTCCCAATACAAACGGGAGATTTTATTTACTGCCGATACTCGACGCGTGGACCAATGTGATTGCATCACCGGGCAAGCGTACCACTGGCACAGCTTCACAAAAATTTATGATTACAGGGTCACATTGGAAGGGGAAAATACCAAGGCAAATGACGGAGCTGCACTCACCAACCAATATGGCATGGATGGTGGGCCGTACCCAGGTGAACAGCAGGGAGGATGGTGCAAGTGTTGTGAAAGCGATCCAGCAAAGTTACCGCTTAACTCCTTTAAGCAGTTATCGCAAACGATACGATCCGCCCCGTTCCAAGGTGGATTCCCTCATTTCAATCAATCCGCCTCTGAAGCAGGTTTATGAAATGCCGGTCGAGGTATATTTTAATTTGTTAAATCAGCTGATGGTTGACAATCCCCCATTTCCTGCTGATTCAGCAATATTAAAACGGGTTGGTCCTCTTGGAATATCACCCGGTAGAACTTTCGATTTGAAAAAATTTTCAGATAATGTTCAGGATTCAATCATTTCGATTCCTTTGTGGTTTAAAAAATACATGGCTGATTTAGCAAATAAGAAACAAAAAATTAACGGATGGACGGTCTATCGCGGCTTGGGCGAATACGGAATACGGTATGATTTCAGGGCAATGATTTCCAACAGGGGGCTCGGCGCCAACCTTGATGCCGATGCACTTTATCCTTCATCAACAACAGATGCTGATGGCGATAAGTACGACGGAGCAAAGTATCGCTATGTTTTGCATTTTGACGCCGGGAAGCTGCCGCCTGCGAATGCGTTCTGGAGTTTGACGATGTATGGCATGGATAATTTCCTGGTGGCTAATCCCATCAACCGCTTTGCGATTGGGGACAGGAATGATCTTAAAAAAAATTCCGACGGTTCGCTGGATATTTTTATTCAAAAGGATTCACCCGGGGAGGAGAGAGCATCTAACTGGTTGCCTGCTCCCGCTGCGCCATTTAACCTCACGTTGCGAATCTACTGGCCAGAGGAAGCTGTCTTAAACGGAAGTTGGATCCCGCCCGCTGTTGTGAAAGTTCAATAGAGGATGTTTACTCAGTTCCCACACGAATCCTTCACGCGATATAATTGCACATTGACCAATATTGGCGATTGACAACCTATTAGTTCTTCGATAACGTTACCAATGATGACACCCCCTTATCAAAATAGAGCTGTTCTATTGACAACAGCCTGAAACGCGATTCACTCGAACTGCTTTCAACTTCAAAAGCCGGCTTTTAATGGGAACGTGGTTATGCTGATGCCGTTCAGGCGATGAACCTTCTGGAAAGTTCATTCACCTGATGTAGTGCTTATGGACATAGATATTTCAGGAATCAGCGGTATCCAAGGTCACTTATGCTATCAAAAAGAATTTACCGGATCAGGTAATCATAATGTACACCCTATATGATAGTGACGAGAACATATTTCGCTCTATATGCGCTGGGGCTTCGGGTTACCTTTTAAAATACCTGTCACGCAGTAATCTAATTCCTGCAGTGAAAGAGTTACATAGCGGCGGCTCACCCCTAACACCATCCGTGGCCCGCAATGTGCTTCAGCTATTTCAACAAAAAATTGCTCCTGCACCACCTGATGCTTTTGACTTGACAGAACGGGAAAAGGAAGTACTGAGTCATCTTACTAAAGGCAGCGCTTATAAGATGATCGCTGATAAAATGAACATCTGCTACGATACCGTTCATTCCCATATTAAAAACATCTATAAAAAACTTCACGTTAATTCTGTAAGCGAAGCCGTTTCTAAGGCCTTGAGAGAACGGTTGTGAATTTACTTTTCCCGCATTATTACCTCTAACCCTTTCCCTACAATAATAATCCATAATAATACTCACCATAATTGGCGATTGACAGGCGCAGTTCTGCATCTCATCTTTGCATTAACAAATGAGCTTTAAACTTCAAAGGCTTTTGCCGCATACGATTAACCAGGAACGGGAGGTAGATATTGAATAATGAAAAGATGGGTTTGAAATCTTCCCCGGCGATTGAAATCAGTAAATTATGTAACACGCATAATAATAATGGTATTGAAATTTACAAATAGAGTTTTGAGATTTAAGATTTTCCCCTTAGTTCATTTTCACTTTTTCTGATTTCTAAAATTTATCTATATGAAAACAATTCTCCTTTTATTCATTGCTCTTGCAAATATTTGCGTGGTCAGCGCCTCATCTGTCGCACCTTTTTCACACACATTTAAATCCGGTGGTTTTGTTCAAAATAAAGGTCAGATTAAAAATCAATATGGCCTGGTAAATGATGATGTAAAATATTTATATTCCAATGGCTTCTTTAATCTTCAGCTTCGCAAGAATGGTTTTAGCTATGAAATCTTTGAAGCTAAAAAAAGTGCCATCTTCTTGTCCGCCGCAGAAGATGATGAAGATTTAGGGCAGCAGCAAAAGGTTGACCTTTCATCCAGCCGAATAGATGTCATATTACTGGGCGCCAATGCTTCCCCGGAAATGGTTGCTGAAGAAGGGTCGGGTACCTATTTTAATTATTTTATCACTCCTTCTTATAAAAAAGGGATCGAACATGTTTTAGCCTTTAACAAGATCACATACAAAAATATATATCCCGGTATTGATCTGGTCTTCACTGACGATTTGATAAATAATACCGTGGAATATTCTTATGTTATTCGTCCAAATGCCAATCCTGCGCTGATCCGGATGCAATACCTGGGAACATCAGGCATAGCTATAGACAAATTTCAACATTTAAATATTCAGGCCGAAAAAGGTTTTGTGAGTGAAATCAACCTCAGCTCTTTCACTAATGAAACCAAGAAAGAAGTCCCTTGTAGGTTAACGTTGGAAAACAATGAGGTAAGTTTCTCAGTTGGTTCTGTTGTAAATGAAACACTCGTCATTGACCCCAATATTATTTGGGGAACCTATTTTGGAGGAGAGATAGATGAAAAGACAAATCCCGAAATTACCGTGGATCAGAAAGGCAAGCCCATCTTGGTAGGAACAACCAGCAGTACCACTCTTATTGCAAGCAGTGGTGCCTTTCAAACCAGATTCTCCGGAGTGTGTGATTTTTGCATATCAAAATTTAAGACAGATGGAAATTTAGATTGGGCTACCTATTTTGGAGGAAGTGGTCAGGACATTGCTTATGGCATTACCAGCGATGATGGGAATAATATTTATGTGGCAGGCAATACTACCAGTGATGGATTAGCAACTCCAGGTGCCCATTTAACAACAAGGGCAGGCCAGGGAGATGCCATTCTTGCAAAGTTCAGCAGTACAGGGGGTTTACTATGGAGCACTTATTATGGTGGGTTTTCTCCTGACCAAGCGCGAAGCGTTTGCATTGATAATTCAGGACATGTTTTTATAGCTGGCTATTGTAACAGTACAACAGGGATTTCTACACCGGGTGTTTATCAGGAAACATATGGAGGTTATGGAGACGCTTTTGTTGCTATGTTTTCATCAAATGGCACACTGAGGTGGGGAAGTTATTTAGGCGGCACTAAGCAAGATCGTATCCATGCAGTGAGTGTGGATAAAATGGGTGCAGTGTACATTGAGGGAACCTGTGAAAGCACGTCCGGCATCGCGACTCCCGGAGCTTATCAAACTGTTTTTGGAGGAGCTACGGATGCCCTGGTCGCTAAATTTGATACTTCAAATGGTAATATTTTCTGGTCCACTTACTATGGTGGCGAAGCTGAAGACCATGGCCGCGGAGTGGTTTGTGACTCAAAGGGAAATGTATATATAGCAGGTTTCACAGGCAGTCTAAATAATATTGCTACACCCGGTGCATACCAGGAGCTTTTGAATCTCTACGGACAGAGTGGAGGGTTCGATGGATTAGTTGTGAAATTTACGAGTGACGGCGAGCGCATATGGGGAACTTATTATGGTGGTGAAGGAAACGACCCCTTTTATGGAATGGCTATTGACAACAATTCAAACATTTATATTGCAGGTTCTACAAAAAGTATTTCAGGAATAGCAACCGCCAATGCCATTCAGGGATCGATTGGCGGTGACAATAATTCTGATGGCGCACTTGCCAAGTTTGACAATGACGGACATTTACTAATGGGAACGTACTGGGGTGAAACTGCCCAGGAAATATTCTATGATGTTGATGTAGATGATAAAGGATTTGCATTCGCTGCATGTCGTACTGAGGGCACCGTTGAAGTTACTCCCGGGGTTTATCAGACTCAGAATAACGGTGGAGCTGACTATGCAGTATATAAAATATATGCCGGTGACAATTGTTACGATATTAATGAACCGAATGAAACCCTCTCCTCCTCGAAACTATTGAAAGCAACTACTGATACATCAAGCTGGGGTTATAGCGCGAGCATATCTTCTTCGACTGATCAGGATTGGTTTAAAATAAAGACAAAAGCAGATGGAACAAATCTTAAGATATTGCTCATGTATCCCCCGAAAACTTACACCCTAAAGCTTTGCGGTGACGACGGAGCAACTTTGGATTCTTCACGATTTCAGGGACCCGATACGCAAACCATTATATTTAATAATAATAATACAGGTTCATTCTACATTCAGGTTGTTCATACCAATACTCAATTCGATTCATTGAATTGTTACCGGTTACTAATAATTAAAAGCAGTACTCCATTTTCTGTTCCACAAAAAGATTTGTCCCCACGATGGAATTCAAAGGCAAACGAAAGTGATTTCAGGATCGATCCGAATCCTGCCTGTACTCAGGTAAATGTGCATTTTATTTCTGATAAAAAAGGCATGGTTACGGGCATCTTATATGATATGTTGTGTCATCCTGTTTTTATGCAGCAATTTGAGGTGGATGAAGGAATAGTAGAACACCAGTTCACGCTTCCCTTGCTGACATCCGGCAGCTACATTTTCGAATGGAAACAAAACGATATAATTCATAGAAAACAATTGGTGATCAATCAGTAATTACTATAGTATTTTTGTTCGCCTGGAGATAAGTGTTTCTTATTTGATTTAGAATCGCCTATTTAAAATCATTGATGAAGAACAGAAATTGTAATTGATTCAAGTCAAATGTAATTGAATGAGATCATCTTCCTGCCTTCATTCAGATAATCCACAATGACAAGCAGAAATCAGGAAGCTGATGATCGAGAAATAATAATTAAAGGGTCGCACTTCGGGAGTGTGATACAGCATTCCTGAAGTGCTATCCTAAAATCATTTCCTGTACCACGAAAAAATAAATAAGGTCACCTTAACCTCATCATAATGTTAATCACAACTACAATTAATCCGCAAGTGAAAGGCCGCATAGCAGAGAAAACAATCACCTTGCTTCTCACAATTTTATTAATAGCAGGCTTAATCTGCAGCTATGCACAAAACACCTGGACACAGAAAGCTAGCTTTGGAGGCACAGCAAGAGACGCTGCTGTCGGATTTTCTATTGATAACAATGGATACATTGGTACCGGCTGGGATGCCACTTCACCTTTCAAAAATGATTTCTGGGAATATAATTCAGCCACTAACGCCTGGACTCAAAAAGCTAACTTCGGGGGAACGGGAAGAAACGGTGCAATAGGATTTTCCGTTGATAACAAAGGATATATCGGTACTGGTTATGATGTTAACTACGAGAAAAAAAATGATTTCTGGGAATACGATCCTGCAACGAATACTTGGATACAAAAAGCTAACTTCGGTGGAACAGCAAGAGATTTAGCTGTGGGATTTTCTATCGGCAGCAAAGGGTACCTTGCTACCGGTCGGGATATCAACGGTTATACAAATGATCTCTGGGAATATGATCCTGTCACCAATGTCTGGATTCGGAAGGCTGACTTGGGTGATACGGGAAGATACGGTGCAGTAGGATTTTCCATTGACAGTAAAGGCTATATCGGTACCGGGTTTGATATTAACTACCAGAAAAATGATTTCTGGGAATACGATCTGCAACGAATATGTGGATACCAAAGGCTAACTTCAATGGAACAGCAAGAGATTTAGCTGTGGGGTTTTCTATTGGCAGCAAAGGGTATTTAGGAACTGGATACAGTAGTAATGACTATAACAGGTGTTTCAGTGATTTCTGGGAATATGACCCGGCACCAAATACCTGGATTAAAAAAGCTAACTGCGGGGGATGGGAAAGAGGTCAGGCAGTCGGATTTTCTATCGACGGAAAAGGATATATAGGCACCGGTTTTAATAATGGTTTCACTTACCTAAATGATCTCTGGGAATATACTCCTGACAATCCTGACGACTTATGTTCAGCACCCTATGATGGTTATACAAATAATATCACTTCCACCAGCGCAACTGTTTCATGGTTTGATTCTATTAACGCGGCTATTGGTTATCGGATTTACTATAAAGAGAAAAATACTTACGGTTGGAGCAAGGCACACGCGAAAGGAACTTCGCTCAGTAAGACAATAAAAGGATTACAACCAGGTACCACCTACGTTTGGATGGTTGGTGCAAAATGTGACTCAGCATTCCACTCAGATTTTTCTCAGCGGTATGAATTCACAACACTATCAGAGAAAGAAGCCGATGCTGCAAATCTTTCCGGTTTCGATTTATTCATATCTCCGAATCCAGGTGATGGAAATTTAACATTAGAAATCACACTTCAGCAAGAAGAATCACTCACCATTAAGTTGTTTGATGTGACGGGAATAGAAATGTATGCAGAGAACGTCGGCAACGTAGCGGGTACTTTAATTAAACAACTTCATCTAAACAATCTCTTTCATGGTTCCTACTTCATTCAAATTATTCATAATGGACAAGCAGAAATCAGGAAGCTGATGATCCAGAAGTAAATTAAAGAGTAACATTTCGGAAGTGCTATTCAGCATTCCTGAAGTGTTATTTCTAAAATCATTTCTGGTAATTACAAATACTTAACGTAACCTAATAATCAATTCGCTTTAAAAATTCTATAGCATGCTGACCAAAAACACAATTAACACTCAAGTGAACTCTCGTTTTTTAGTTAGGAAAAACATTCAACAAACAAAACACATTTTGAGATCTGGCTTCCCAAAAACGCATGGCTGGGGAATATTCCGCAAAAGAATTTTCACATGGGCGATCCTGATTTGTATGATTGAATTTACTTATACATTCTCATTCGCGCAGGCTCCGGAGATACAGTGGCAAAACACCATTGGTGGTAAAAACTATGATGAGCTGTACTCTGTTATTGAAATGGCTGACGGCGGTTACCTGCTCGGAGGCTATTCATATTCTGGCATTTCAGGCGATAAAACAGAAGCGAGCGAGGGTAGTTATGACTACTGGGTGGTGAAGTTGGATGGCTCAGGCAATATCGAATGGCAAAATACTATTGGTGGTAGTAGTGATGATGATCTGCAATCTGTTATTCAAACGGCTGATGGCGGTTACCTGCTTGGAGGCTATTCACATTCCGGCATTTCAGGAGAGAAAACCGAAGCAAGTCAGGGAAGTTATGATTATTGGCTGGTGAAGCTCGATGGCTCAGGCAACATTGAATGGCAAAATACCATTGGCGGTAGCTACAATGATATTCTGTACTCTGTTATTCAAACGGCTGATGGCGGTTACCTGCTCGGAGGCTATTCAATTTCGGGCAAATCAGGAGATAAAACTGAAAAGAGCCAGGGTGGTTTTGACTATTGGGTGGTGAAGCTGGATGGCTCAGGCAATATCGAATGGCAAAATACCATTGGTGGTAGTGACTATGATTTTCTGTACTCTATTATTCAAACGACTGACGGCGGTTACCTGCTCGGAGGCGATTCATATTCCGGTATTTCAGGAGATAAAAGCGAAGCGAACCAAGGCAATTATGATTATTATTATGGTTATACCGCTGATTATTGGGTAGTGAAGCTCGATGGCTCAGGCAATATCGAATGGCAAAATACCATTGGCGGAGATGGCGGTGATTATCTGTACTCTGTTATTCAAACCGCTGGCGGGGGTTACCTGCTCGGAGGCTATTCAGAGTCCGGCATTTCAGGAGATAAAACCGAAGCGAGCCAGGGTGATGAGGACTATTGGGTGGTGAAGCTCGAACCAGAAGCAATTGGAACAGGCATTACCTCAACCACTAATTTCATAGATTTTTCAGTCTTTCCAAATCCTGATATTGGACGGATAACTATACAAGCAAAACTTCCACACAAGGAAAATCTCACTATCAAAGTGCTTGATCTTGCAGGAAAAGGATTGTACTCAAAAAACTTCGGCAATGTAACCGGCATCTTTTCCAAACAACTTGATCTCAGTAATTTTTCTGTGGGAACTTATCTCGTGCTATTGGTTCACAATGGGAAGAAAGAAGTGAAGAAGCT
Source organism: Chitinophagales bacterium (assembly GCA_013816805.1). NCBI lineage: Bacteria > Pseudomonadati > Bacteroidota > Chitinophagia > Chitinophagales > Chitinophagales bacterium. The sequence continues at coordinate 112,685 of JACDDS010000004.1, forward strand.
GGTGATTCAAAAATAAAATGATGGAACTGTAACCAATTAAAAATAACTCTTTTCTTTTCCTGCTTACTCTTCTTTGTGCATCAGCACTTTCGAGGAAGGTTACGTACAGAAGATGATTGCCAATTTCAGAATTGAAAACAGAAACTGATAATCCAATAATTCCCTCTCACAAAAAATTAATATCATGAAAATTTTCACTTTCCTGATTGCAATTTTGGCGATTGCAGTCACAGCACAGGGACAAGGCACCTGGATACATGGAATGATTCCTCAAATGCCGTAATTGGGAATCGCATTTACTATAAAGAGAAAAATACCTCCGGCTGGAGTAAGGCACATGCAAAAGGAACTTCTACCAGTAAAATATTAAAACGATTGCTGCCTGGTACCACTTACGTTTGGATGGTTGGAGCAAAATGCGACTCAGCGTTCCACTCTGATTTCTTTCAGCGCTATAAATTCACAACACTATCCGAGAAAGAAAGCTATGCTGCAAATCTTTCCGGTTTCAATTTATCCATCTCTCCTAATCCAAGCGATGGAAAGGTAACTATAGCAGCCACCTTTCAGCAGGAAGAATCAATTACCATTAAGTTGTTTGATGTGATGGGCAGAGAAGTGTATGCAGAGAACATCGGCAACGTAGCGGGAACTTTAATTAAACAACTTGATCTAAACAATCTCTTGCCAAGTTCATACTTCATCCAGGTTATTCACAATGGGCAAGTAGAAATAAGGAAGCTGATCCTCCTTCATTAGCGTTTCGTCGAATAAATGTTTCAGAAGTAAAATTAAAGGTTCACACTTCAGGAGTGCAATGCGCGCATTCCATCTCTCATCCACCACCATTTCATTACATTACAGCAAGATTCACGGGTGTAGATTGAATTATATGATGTTGCAGGAAGAAAACTACAAACAGTGTTTGATGAAAATATTTATGCGGGTAATTATGAAGTGAATTTAGATCGTGATAAGTTGGCTGCAGGTATGTACTTACTGAAGATGCAGATGCCCTCATCCGTTATGACACAATCTATCATCGTTCAATGAAAACAAACATTTAAACTCTCCGAAGGAGTCCTTTGAACAAACATCAAATTCTATTTTACCTCAAAAAAACCAAACCAATGAAAACTCTTACCACACTCTTCTCAATTGCTCTTGCCCTTTCAATTTCAATTGCAACGGCACAAACTCCACCTGGTAAGCAATGGGATGCACGGTTTGGAGGCACCAATAATGAATCCCTTAATTCTCTTCAGCAAACTGCCGACGGGGGATACATCCTGGGTGGATGGTCCCAGTCAGGAATCAGCGGAGACAAAACACAGGCGAGCCAGGGCGGTTATGATTACTGGATTGTAAAGACCGATGCCGATGGAATAAAGCAATGGGATGCGCGGTTTGGAAGCAGCGATTATGATTTCCTTCATTCTCTTCAGCAAACTGCCGACGGGGGATATATCCTGGGCGGATATTCCCAGTCAGGAATCAGCGGAGACAAAACTCAGGCAAGCCAGGGATTATATGATTACTGGATTGTAAAGACCGATGCGAATGGAGTAAAGCAATGGGATGCGCGGTTTGGAGGCAGCAGCGATGATTATCTTAATTCTATTCAGCAAACTGCCGACGGGGGATATATCCTGGGTGGATGGTCCCAGTCAGGAATCAGCGGAGACAAAACACAGGCAAGCCAGGGTAGTTATGATTACTGGATTGTAAAGACCGATGCGAATGGAGTAAAGCAATGGGATACGCGGTTTGGAGGCAGCAGCGATGATAGACTTTGGTCTCTTCAGCAAACTACCGACGGGGGATATATCCTGGGCGGATATTCCCAGTCAGGAATCAGCGGAGATAAAACCCAGGCAAGCCAGGGCGCTAGTGATTACTGGATTGTAAAGACCGATGCGAATGGAGTAAAGCAATGGGATGCACGGTTTGGAGGCAGCAGCGCTGAGGGACTTTGGTCTCTTCAGCAAACTACCGATGGAGGATATATCCTGGGTGGGGAGTCCATTTCAGAAATCAGCGGAGATAAAACCCAGGCAAGCCAGGGCGATTATGATTACTGGATTGTAAAGACCGATGCGAATGGAGTAAAGCAATGGGATGCGCAGTTTGGAGGCAGTAACCAGGATGAACTTAATTCTCTTCAGCAAACTGCCGACGGGGGATATATCCTGGGTGGATGGTCAGGGTCAGAAATCAGCGGAGACAAAACCCAGGCAAGCCAGGGCAGTTCTGATTACTGGATTGTAAAGACCGATGCGAATGGAGTAAAGCAATGGGATGCACGGTTTGGAGGCAACAACGCTGATGGACTTTGGTCTCTTCAGCAAACTACCGATGGAGGATATATCCTGGGTGGAACGTCCTCTTCAGGAATCAGCGGAGATAAAACACAGTCAAGCCAGGGCTTTGATGATTACTGGATTGTAAAGACGGATGCGGTGGCAACCACTACCGAAACACTGGTTGACCCTGTAGACTTCTTTTCAGAAATATATCCCAATCCGGTTCAAAATCAACTCACGATCAATATGCCTGTACCTGCCAGTGCTGTCACCATACGTATCTATGATATAATGGGGGAAATGATTTCCCTTCCAACAACAATTCAAAACCCGCAGGCACAGATCAACACAATGGCTTTACCTGAAGGGTTGTACACACTTCAAATCACAAATAATAAGACCCGCGCGAGTAAGGTGCGCAAGTTTGTGAAGCAGTAGGCTGAGCGCCATTTTTTTCAACTCATTTCGCATAGTAAAAAACTTTTCTTATATGAAAAATTTAAACACACCCATAATCTTCGCTCTTGGCTTTCATTTCGATTACGACGGCATAAACTGCCCGCGATAAGCAATGAAGCGACCTGGATTTGGTGAGGCGGAGAAATAGAAATCAGAAAGATCTGTAGCAGATTTCTCTTTCTCCGACAGATAGAAGGATAACTTTATCAGCTAACTTTCATACAGGAAAAATCATTAATTCTCCAGGTAAGTGATGGCGGCAGGGAACAATTTATGGAAAAACGTAGTCTCCTGAAGTATTTACTATAGCTGAATCAGCAGAGCATTGTAAGATTTACTTCCATTTTGTTTCCCGGTCGAAATCCCGCTTGGCATCCCGCTCTTTTATGCTGTCGCGTTTATCGTGAATCTTTTTTCCCTTAGCTAAAGCAATCTCCAATTTGGCCAAGCCTCTTTCAGAAATGAACAGGCGTAACGGAATAATGGTGAGCCCGCGTTCTTTGATTTTTGCCTGCAGCTTCTCCAATTCTTTTTTGTTGAGTAAAAGCTTTCGCTGCCGGAGCGGATCGTGGTTGTAATGTGTGCCCCTGTCGTACTCGGAGATATTCAAATTCTTTACAGAGAGGTCATTCTTATGAAAGAAACACCAGGCGTCTGACAGGTTCGCTTTTCCCTGGCGAATAGATTTTATCTCCGTGCCGGTAAGCATAATTCCCGCAATAAATTTCTCAAGAAATTCATATTCGAAATAAGCCTTCTTATTTTTTATGTTTATAAAATCAGCCATAATAAAAATGCATAACTTTCAATTTGAGACGCTTTACATTGAATCTGTAACAATGGGGTTACTAAATATTTTTTTTAATTTTTCTTTTTTAAAAATTTTCTGCCCCTGTTCGCCAATCGCAATCATCCTGTCTTCAATTTCAGCCTTGAATGCTGTAATTATTTCATGGTGATTAAGAGATTTTATTTTAGAAGTGAAAATTATCTCTTCTCCCGGAAAGGCCGGCGCAAGGTGCTGAATGAAGATCATGGTTCCAATTCCTTCCTCGTCGTCATCCCGCATTTCGAGAACAAACAACCGCCCACACCATTCGGCATCTCTTGCAATGCAAAAAGTGGAATAGACTGCATGCACAAACCCTTCTACATATCCAGCAGTATCAGCTTCTGTAATTATTTTTGTAAATTTTTTTTCATCACCCGGCTTAAAATTTTTTTTCATTGGTAGTGCTAAAAGGTATCAGCCATCAGCCTCAGTAATCAGCTTACAGCTATTTGTAATCAGTCTAATTCATATTTCTATTTTTTGCTGAAGGCTGACAGCTGATATCTGACCACACTTTCATTTAACCGCAAGCAAAGGAATATCAATCTTGTGCCGCACGGCATTTATGGTTTCTCCAAAAATAGTATCTTTTAATGCCCTGTGCCCATGAGCGCCCATCACCAGTAAATCAGCATGGAATCTCTTTACCAGCTCCGGTATTACTTTCGACCGTCTGCCATAACCCAGTTCATAGTGTATTTGAAACCCCTGAAGTTCCAATGCCTGTGCATATTCTTTAAGCACCATCAGATCCTCATTGCTTTCGAGATCGGCTATTTCCTTGCCAATAAGCATGGCACCGGCAGATTCCACAATGTGAATCAATAGATACGAAGCATTATTTCCTCCCGTGGTCAGCGCCCGCGCAAGCGTATCATGATCTTTTTCTGAGAAATCCAGAGTAACTGCAATCTTCCGGAATTCGCTTTTAAGCTGGAAATCCATAGGCAGATTTTCAACATGCAGGCGTGGTAGAGTATATTTCTTCTTTACAAACAATGGTCGGAAAGTTATATAAAGTAATAATACACATGCAAGCAAAACAATCGGAATTACAATAACATAAATCCAAATCCTGTAATCGCCGGCACTTTCTAACCATGAAGCAATCTCATCCACCACCAATTTTATGTTTAGGGAAATGATAACAGCTGCCGTGATCCACGATAAAGTTTTTGACACAGGACCAATAGCATGCTTGCCCATTTTTTCCTTATTACTTACAAAATGGATGAGCGGCACAACGGCAAAACCCAGCTGCAAACTTAAAATAACCTGGCTGAGGATGAGCAGTTCTCCCGTTTTTTCATCCCCATAAAAAAAGATAACCAGGAATGCCGGAACTACTGCAAGCAGCCGTGTAATAAGCCGGCGCAGCCATGGGGCAATTCTCAAATTAAGGTAACCTTCCATCACAATCTGACCTGCCAAAGTTCCCGTAATGGTAGAGCTTTGTCCCGATGCAATTAATGCAACTGCAAAGAGAATGGGAGCGAGCTTTGTCCCCATTAAAGGAGCCATCAGCTGATGTGCATCTTGTATATCTGCAATTTCGAACAAGCCGTTTTTAAAAAATACTGCAGCCGCAAGAATGAGGATAGAAGCATTTACAAAAAAAGCCAGGTTAAGAGCAATAAAGGAATCAATAAAATTAAAGCGAATAGCCTTGCGCTGACCGGCTTCGTGGTGATCAATCTTTCTCGTTTGAACCAATGCAGAATGAAGGTATAAATTATGAGGCATTACGGTAGCCCCTATGATTCCGATAGTAATGTATAGCGCGGTATTATTTGGTATTGAAGGAAGGAAACCTGTTAAGATGCTTGCTGCATCAGGTTTAGCTATGAAAATTTCTATGAAGAAAGAAGCGCCCATGATAAAAACCATGGAGATAATAAATGCTTCCATTTTCCTGATTCCCCATTGCATGATCAGCAGTAACAGCAACGCATCGAATAGGGCAATCGAAATTCCGGCAAGCAGCGGCAGATGAAATAATAAATTCAATCCTATTGCCAGCCCTAAAACTTCAGCCAGGTCACATGCAGCGATGGCGATTTCAGCGAGCAGGTATAAAGGAATATTTATGATGGGCGGATAAATCTCTTTACTTGCTTGTGCAAGGTCGCGGCGCCTCACTATGCCTAACCGTGCGCAATGGCTTTGCAGCAGCAGTGCCATCAAATTCGACATCATTAAGACCCATATCAGCTTATATCCAAAAGCGCTGCCTGCAGCTATATCTGTGGCCCAGTTGCCAGGATCCATGTAGCCAACACTTACCAGGTAGGCGGGACCAACAAAAGCGAATAATGATTTTACCCAGCCTGTACGGTCCGTAGTATCTACACTGCCATGCACTTCTTCGAGCGATTTGGGCACAACCGTTTGTTGTCTCATTTGGCTATTAAGATATTTTTAGCAATATCATGGCTGATATTAACGGTGATATGGTTGTTAATGGTGACCCCCATGCTTTTATCAAACTCCATCTTGTCGGTTACCTTAATGGGAGTACCCATATGAATATTTAATTTATCGAGCTGTTTAAGGAAGGAGGGCTGCTGCTCAATCACTCCTGCAACTTTGCCACGGTCTTTTATCCGGAGCTCACATAGATTTTTAAAACGGCCCGTAATTATTTTACCTTGCCGGTTTGGTATAGGATCGCCGTGCGGATCAAATTTAGGATAGTCCAAAAACCGGTCGAGTTTACTGATCAGCAATTCAGAGTTTACATGCTCCAGCTCTTCAGCTACTGTATGTACTTCATCCCACTGGAATTTTAGTTTTGATACAAGAAAGAGTTCCCACAGCCTGTGCTTACGAATGATAGACATGGCCTTCATATTCCCTGCAGTAGTGAGCAGAACACCCTGGTATTTTTTATAATGAATTAATTTCTTATCAGCCAGTCGTTTCATCATATCCGTAACGGAAGCAGCACTTGTTTCCAGCTGAAACGAGATATCATTTGTCGATACCGGCTTTGCGGTAGTTTTTTCCTGAAGCAGGTATATGGCTTTTAAATAGTTTTCTTCCGTTGGAGAAACCATTTCTAAAATTTTGACAAATATAAATAAAAATTTAGACCAACCTAAAAACTTCTCCATGGTTTTCTGGAAAAGGCATAAAAAAGCCGGAGTTTCCGGCTATGTTACTTTGAATTTTTGAACAGTTAATCCTGGGCGTGAAGGGCCATTTTATTTCCTTCAGAATCTATGAAGAACGCCATATACCCTATTTGAGGGATTTCAGTTTTTGGCATTTCAATTTTGCCACCGGCAGCTTCAATGCGATCGATCACCTTTTGAATCTCCGGGTTAGCGTTGAGGTAAATCACGCATCCATCCGTTGATGGCTTGTGCATCTGGCTTTGAACCAAAGCGCCATTTGCTTTCCCGCTTCCCATTTCCCACGGAAAGCCTACCATCTGCATTCCCATCATCTCCTGCATAGGCTCCATGTCAATTTTAAAAATTGTTTCATAAAATTTCTTTGCTCTTGCGATGTCTTTTGCCGGTATTTCGAACCAGTTTAATGAATTTGAATTTTTGTCCATAAGGTTAAAGATTTTAAATTGTTGTTAATGGCCGAAAAATAAATATAAGCCGCCAGATTATTTATTGGTTGCTGAAAGAATAGGCGAATGCGGCATTGAAATAGACGGCTTAACCGAACCCTTCGACAAGATCAGGGTGACACCTCAAATTAAGCGATGTCATGTTAAGCCTGTCGAAAGATGTACAAGAGTATTTATTGCAAACTGAAAGATAGCGCAAGTACGGTTCACGAAATCATTTATAACTCGCAGGGCTACAAGATGAAAAATGATAGCAGCCTATTATTTTTTCTGTCCTAAAGAAAACCAGTTGCCTGAATCGTCTTTAAACAAGGCTTCCACTCCATAAAACTCTTCTTTTGGTGCTTTAGTAAATTCAACACCCTTAGCTTTTAACTCTTCATAGGTAGCATAGATGTCATTGCATTCAAAGACACCAAAGCCGAATGTTCCCCTGCTCACTAAGCTTCTCATCTGCTCAGCAGCTTCTTTTTTAAACATCATTCCCTCATCAATAGCCATTAAAGTGATTTCAAGGTCCTGCTGCTCAGGCGCACACACTGTTAGCCAGCGCATTCCGGGTCCCATGGTAGCATCGGTATGCACTTTAAAGCCCAGTTTATTCACATAAAAATCATAAGCACTGTCCTGGTTAAGCACGAAGATGCTCACGTGGTTCATTTTTGTAATCATCATTATAAGTTTTAGTTAAGAGTACAAAAGTGGTGAAGGAATTATAATATCACTTCTTGAAAATTGCTCTTTTTTAGCCATTCGTTCTTCTCGGCAAAGCAATGGGGAATATATTTAAGCGGCACCTTGATAATATCAGCCCTGGTAATACGCTGTTGCTTTTGATAAAGCGAAGGTGTTTTATCAACCATCCGTTTAAACAATCCGCAAAATGAGCTTATGCTATCGAAGCCTACAGAGTGGCAAACCTCAGCAATACTTACACCGTTTTCCAGAAGTGCTTTAGCTTTTTCAATTCGTACAGAAATCAAATATTGATGGGGTGTTTTACCATAAATTTTTTTGAATGAGCGGATAAAATGAAACTTAGAATAAAAGGCCTCATTCGCTATGTTATCGATGTCAATTATATCAGGGTAATGTGAATCTATAAATAGTTTGCTCTGAACGATCCTCCTGTATAAATAAACTTTTGGATAAATCACAATAATCTGTTTTAATAATTTGCCTGTAAAATAGGTATAAGTACAAACCTATGTGCAGAGGTTCTATAATGGCTGGCTTAAAAGTTCTTCAAGAAATAATTACATTTTAATTTTTAGACACTATGCTTTATTAGTTTTGCTTTGAACACTCGTGATAGGATGACGGAAGAAAAACAGCTTTGTAGTAACTGCGGTACTATAGGAATGGGGAAGTACTGTTTTGAATGTGGTCAAAAATATAATCATGAACGGATCACCATTAGTCACCTTGTTCACGAAGTATTCCATTTTTTTACACACATGGAGAGCGGATTTATATACACGCTTCACAAGCTGGTAATTGAACCCGGAAGCATTCAGCAAGATTATCTGGAAGGAAAAAGGGGCAAAATCCAGAGACCCTTTTCGATGTTTTTTTTGTGCGCCACCGCATGTGGGCTATGTATGTACTGGATTAATTTCTGGGTGGTGAATTATGAAGGAGCCGATAATGTTGAGGAGGTATTTTTTTTTCAGCACTATTTGGTGATTGTCCAGATTTTTTTAACTCCTGTATACGCCTTAGTCAGCTATTTATTTTTTATAAGGTATAAATATAATTACGCGGAATGGCTGATCATTGTATTGTACACAACATCGTTTTTCTTCTTAATAGTGGTGTTTGTCAATTGCCTGAAATTCATCTGGCCCCACCTGGATACTAAATATATCGAGCTCCCGGTACTAATAATTTATAGTCTGGTTACAAATAATAAATTATTTCACCGATCGGTACGATGGAAAGTAATTATTATCAGCATTTGCAGCCTTACTATAACCTATGCAATAGCCGAATTCACCCAGGAAATTTTTATAAAATATTTTGTTTCCGGACAGCACTTGCCTTAACAGATATTCCGAATCCGGTTTATGTTTTTTTACTTACAATATACTACTTCACTATGCCTCGAGACCCCTTTTTCATTAAAGGCTTCAATGGAAAAAAAATAATCCTGCCCTACATTCAGAGCGCGAAGTTCGAGGGAGCCCGGATGATCGGAAAACAACTGGTATGTTTCGTACAGCTTATCTTTTGCTATGCCCCATAGAATGTTATAACCTACCACATCATCCACTTTACTCCAGGTAATAAAGGCATTCCGCGTATCCTTATCACGAACTACTGTTAATCTTTTTGGAGTCACCGGAATTTTTCCATAACCATTTCCAAATATCCTAATGTCACTTATCGCAAGATTTTGTGCACCTATATGTACGTGCTCATACCTTATGTAGCGGGCTTTCACGGGTTTTGGTAGTTCTATATACGCATTGGAACGGTCTTGCTTTTCATTGGTCAGATCAGCGATCTTATACCATTGTTTTTCATCTAAACTGGCATACATCTTAAACTGAGTGTAAACACCGGAGTCGTTGCTATCGAAAATGTTCGATTTATAATCTGTGTAATTAATCTGAGTCGCCTTCACTTCACAGGCGCGCAGCAAATCTATGGTTACCGATTCACCAGCTTTATTAGTTTTGGCCACCCAAAATGTTCTCGGATTTTCATCTGTAATATTTTGAGCAGTAAAGGTGTCTTTAACTGAAGAAGCCGTGCATGGCTTGCGATAGGAGAGCAGCATCCAGCCAGTAAACGGCTCGTCCTTATTGTTCCATTTTTTTGAAGGAATCAAGTGTGGAAAGTCTCCAAAACGGGTATTGGAAAATAGCTGTCCGTCTTTATCAAACCCTGCGGGAAACATAGCGATGCGCCTTTCAAAGTTCCAGTTCACTGCAATCCATGGCGTGCCGGTGTTCCAATAGTTTCCATAGTTGTCCTGAAAAGTGTTTCCATGACCGGCTCCCTGTACAAACCCGCCCGGCTTATACGAGACTGGGTTATAAGGAGCATAGGTAAAAGGGCCTAAAGGATCTTTAGCAGTATAAGTGCCGTTTGCATATACGTTATATTCAGTGCCTGGTGCCCCGTATTGTAAATAATAGATGCCATTATATTTAGTCATCCACGCGCCTTCTATGTAGGGACGAATGGTATCCCGGTGATCTTTGCCAAAACGTTCCCAGCCATGGATATCGGGATGCAAGCTGATTAAGCCTTTGTAATCTGTTTTATAAGCAAGGCGCTTCGATTTATCGAGCTCTGCTCCATAAACAGGATATAAGTTTGAAGAACCCCAATACATATACCATCGATCCGCTTCATCATCATAAAAAATATCCGGATCCCACGGACCTACCTCTTTTGGCAATTGCGGCATCCATCTGTTATAAAAATATAGGTTTCCATTTTCTGGTGTAGTAGTAAAAAGAATGGGACGCTGATCAAACGTTGATTGAAATAAATACATCGTGTCTTTCACTGAAAGCGCGGCAGGAGCACAGATATCTTCCATTGGCCATTTGCTTGGCGTAATGTAATTCCAGTGTAACAGATCTTTGGAATGCCAGTAACCGCCGGAGATAGTAACAAAAAGATAGTATTCATTTTTATGGTTTACTATTACCGGATCTGCACCTGCACGATAAGATATATTTGCATTAAGCTGTTCAAAATTATAGCGGTAATTTATATCCAGCGGATTGCAGTAAGTAGTTATGCCTGATGACTGTGCTTGGGCGCCGTTCATAGTTAACGCAATGAGATAAACCAGTAAAATCCCCAGCTTCTTATAATAATTAAGGAAAGCAGAATTTACTTCATTCATAAAAAGACCAATATTGATTTTGCAGAATTATTTACAGAGATAATTTTAACAAATTATAAATGAAAGATGGAAATGTTTTGAGAAATCTTATAAGTATCTGACTAAATTATTCTGAAATAATATTAAATTACCTTTGTTATTCTTTATGAAGCAAATGCTGTCCATAGCAATTTCCATCATCATTCTTATTTCATCAGTGGCAGTGGTTTCAACTTCGTCGGTATGTAAAAATGTCGATGGAGAAGTCCGCAAAATCATGTTGCAGTGATGGTTGTGCTGGCACATGTTGATAATCATTTGGCTCCTGCTGTCAACAATCTTAAGTACCCATGCGCAACAACACCTTGTTGGCTATGTGTACGGGATGGATCAAAACAAAGAAGTACCGGTTGCAGGGGCTAACGTCTTTTTCCCTGGCTCTTACGCTGGAACATTTACAGATGAAGCAGGCAAGTTTGACATTGTAAAAATTGACTCTTCATTAAAAGAGCTTGTTATTTCTTATGCAGGCTATGTAAACGATACAGTGAAGGTTGAATAGGATAACCTTAAAGTGCGGCTTAAGAAAACTATTATTTTAAATGAAGTAACAATTACAGAAAGTACGCCTGATCAGTATATTTCTTCAATACGGCCTTTTAAAACAGAAATAATTTCCTCGGAAGGATTGAAGAACAATGCATGCTGCAATCTTTCTGAAAGCTTCGAATCAAACCCAACAGTGGATGTGTCTTACTCAGATGCGGTAACCGGTGCAAAGCAAATACAATTATTGGGTCTTGCGGGTAGATATGCTCAGGTATTAACGGATGTGCTCCCTACATTTCGTGGCCTTAATCTGACGTATGGCCTGAACTCCATTCCCGGGCCCTGGATAGAATCCATCAAAATAAGGGAACTGGAGGTGTTTCAAATGGTTATGAATCTATAACGGGTCAGATTGATGTCGAATTAAAGAAGCCTGAAAAAACTGATAAATTTTATTTAAATCTCTATGGAAATAATGAAGCACGCCTGGAGGCAAATATCTATTCAGCTCAAGAATACGCGCATACTTACTAAATTGCAGGATTCAGAAGAAAAAAAGAACCTACCCGAATTTAGCATCGTAAATTAGCATTTATAAAAACCCATTGTAAAACCAATAGTAACTATGAAAATGAAAAACATGAATTCCTTTTTTTCCGTAATGCTTTTACTGGTGCTGCCAGCCTTTGTATTTGCAAATAATGGAATAAAAAAAACACAGGTTATCTATATTCAGACATCTGCCGTTTGCGAAGACTGTAAGGCAAAAATTGAAGATGCCGTGAAACAATTGGATGGTGTTAAAAATGCAGATCTAAACCTGAAAGATAAAAAACTGATGGTAAAATATTCTGCTGAAACAGTTTCTGAAGCACAGATTAAGATGGCCATTTCCAAAGCCGGTTATGACGCTGATGATGTTAAGGCAGATGCTTCCTCGTTAACTAATTTGCCAAAGTGTTGCCAGGATAAGAACAGTAAACCAAGCTGCCATTAAATTATATAATACACATGTAAGGCACTCCGAATATTCGGGTGCCTTTTTTATTTACTCACCTTATCCAGGATCTGTTTCGCTTGTTCCTCATCATTTCTTATTGCTTCAGTCATAAGGCCGATCGTTTCAAATTTTCTTTCTTCACGTATCCATTCTGCAAATTCGACCTTCAAAAGCTTACCGTAAATATCCTGTGTAAAATCAAACAGGAAGGCCTCAATAGTTCGATCTTTTCCATTGACTGTAGGCCTTAACCCAATGCTTATCACACCATTATAAATATTACCATCCAGTGTAGCTTTAATTGCATATATGCCATCTGCAGGAATCAGCTTATAGCCATCGTGCACTGAAATATTTGCCGTTGGATAACCGATCCTCGACCCTAGCTGATTGCCTTTTACTACCGTTCCCTCCACGGAATAGAGATGACCCAGCAGATGTGCGGCTGTTTTTACATCGCCTTCCTGCAAAGCAATTCGGATACGCGTAGAGCTCACCTCAATGTCTTCCACTAATTGCTTGGTAATTTCTTCGACCCGGAAATTATTTTCTTTAGAAAGTTTTCTAAGCAACTCAATGTTGCCATCGCGATGGTGACCAAACTGGTGATTGTAACCGATTACCACGATTGCAGGGTGAAATTTTTCAACCAGGAATTTTCTAACATATTGGGTTGCAGAAAGACGGGAAAACTCTTTGGTAAAAGGCATCACTACCAAGTGATCAATATTAAACTGGTTCAGCAAGAAGATTTTTTCCTCCAGCGTGGATAAGATTTTTAAAGAATGATCCTGAGGAAATACTACCGTGCGCGGATGGGGATCGAATGTAATCATTACACTTTCACCTTCCATTTCATGTGCAAGACTGTTGATCCGGCGGATCAATTGCTGGTGGCCCCGGTGCACCCCGTCAAAGGTTCCAACCGTAATGACTGCATTCTTAAAAAAAGGAAGCTGATCGAAATTTTTATGAACCTCCATGTATTTAGCTGTATATCCCGCAGAGAGTATTATTACCCATATTTATTATTAATCAGGAAAGAGATTTTTCCTTATCCACAAAGCTCGCAAAATCGGTTATTTGCCAGGCATCCTTTAAATGATATTCGCCGATGCGGGTGCGGCAAAGTGAAGAAAGATACGCGCCGCTGTCTAAAGATTTGCCGAAGTCATTCGCCAAAGACCTTACATAAAAACCTTTCGCACAAATAATCCTGAAGTGAACCTTCGGCATTTCAATTTCAATTATCTCAAATTCATGCACCTGAACTAAACGTTTTTTCAATTCAAACACATCACCTCGTCTTGCTTTTTTATAGGCCCGTTTCCCATCTACCATTGCAGCTGAGTATATTGGGGGTGACTGCAGAATTTCTCCCTGGTATTGAATTGCCATTTTTCTGATCAATTCTTCGGTGATATGGCTGGTATCAAAATACTGATCAGCCTCAGTTTCCATGTCGTAGCTCGGTGTAGACTTGCCCAGGGTTAAGGTGCCGGTATATTCTTTTTCTTTATTCTGAATTTCAGAGATCTTTTTGGTAAGCTGTTGTGTACACAGAATGAGCAATCCTGTTGCATATGGATCCAGTGTTCCGGCATGGCCGACCTTAGCCCCCGTTAATCTCTTTACTTTCTTTACCACATCGAAAGATGACCAGTCGAAAGGTTTATCGAAAAGCAGAATACTGCCATTGAGGATGTCGGCAAAGGTCATTGCATAAACAGGTGTTTCCCCATTGATAGCAATATAAGAATTATTGCTCCAACAATAATCCGGTATATTCCAAAAATCAGAAACCCGTGTTTGGTAAGGAAAGAAATAAAAGCCCTTATAGTAACAATGGCCACAATAAATGATACCACAATACCTATAAGCAAAGGGCCTATGGTATCGTGCGTTATCGTTTTATAGTAATCGAGAAAGTCGAACAATGTAGCTGCTCCCATGGTGGGAACGGCGAGGAAAAAAGAGAATTCAGCGGCCTGTTTCCTGTTTAATTTTTGAGTAAGGCCCCCTATGATAGTAGCAGCAGACCGCGAGACACCGGGAATCAATGATATTACCTGGAAACATCCGATCTTAAAAGCCATTGCATTGGTAATGGGTTTATAAGGGCCTTCCTCCGTTTTTCGGAAAATACGATCGATGAATAATAATACAATTCCACCAAGAAATAAGGAGATGGCAACTACCATCACGCTTCCAAGCATTTGATCAACCTTATCTTTCAGCAATAAGCCAAAGATGGCTGCAGGAATAAATGCAAGCAGCAGCTTCAGGTAAAAGTTAAAAGTGTCCTTAATATTTCTCCTGGGAACGAATCGTTTCCAGTACAAAATGATTACTGCCAGAATGGCTCCGAACTGTATCACGACCTCAAACATTTTCACAAAGTCATTTTCCTCGATTCCCATTATGGCAGAAGCAATAATCATGTGACCGGTAGAGGAAATAGGAAGAAATTCAGTAAGCCCTTCCACAATGCCAAGAATGATTGCCTGAATAATAGTCATCGGTTCCTTTTAAACGGCGGCAAAGATAATAGGAAGTTTGATTGACCTGTCTCGGAGGTTTTATTTTAGTGTTATCTTAACATATAAGAGACGTATCCTGACATCCTAATCGAAATAGTTTTAATCCATATCTTCGACTCGCTGCTTAATCTTACCTGCAAGCTTCATCCCTAGATCTTTAACTTTCAATCTTCATCTTCCATGAAACATAAACTGCTTCACTATTTCACTATGCATTTCCCTATATTCCTTTGCACAATAGTCAAATGATTCACTTCAGGAATTAGATGCTTATGGAAATCGCTTGTTAGGAACAAAGGGACAGTTGATAGATCAGCAAAGCCAGGGCTCTTACCATGGGTCGTATCGAATAAAAATACCGATGGCCTAATAACCATATTTACAGAAATTGGATATGCTGATGCAACATTAAAAGCAGTAAAAATCGATTACAATGCTAACCAGGTTTGGGAAACCACTATATCTGCAGTGAACAGCAATAAGAACAATGTCACTGTTGATGATTATTCCCATCACCAGCCTATAGCAGTTTGGTACGACGACCGGAATGATGGAGGAGTGTATATGCACAAAATATAAACAATGATGGTACCATTGGCGATAACAGTGAACGTACGAAAATACCGTCACTCAATGCCGTATCTGTTTATCCGTCAATAGCCATAGATCACATCTTCGTTACATACCCGGCAGTGCAGGTAATTTTAAATTATATTCACTGGAGGGAAAGGAATTGGTAGAAACAAAACTCAATAGTGAACTAACGGAAATCTTCGGCCACAGCTTAATGCCGGCTTGTATACGTACAAAATTTTTGACCTCGAAAAATATGCAGCTGGGAAACTAATGATAGTGCGTTAAGAAAGGAAAGGTCAAAATCTGATTGAAATCTTTAATACTGCGGAATCTCAAAGATTGGCTTTAGTTCAACGGTGGCTGCTGCGTTATTTCCGTTTGATTTCTGATCTCTTCCTTCGGCTCTGAATCTTCATACGCTCTTATAATTTTTTTCACAAGGGGATGACGAACTACATCATTTTCGGTTAAGTGTACCGTACCAATGCCTTTTATATCAGATAGAATGCTTAAAGCTTTAAATAATCCGCTGCGTTGTGATTTAGGCAGGTCGATTTGTGTGATGTCTCCGGTTACAATGCACTTTGCAGAAGAACCGATTCTTGTTAAAAACATCTTCAGCTGTACTTCGGTAGTGTTTTGTGCTTCATCCAAAATAATGTAAGCATGGTCGAGCGTTCGTCCGCGCATGAAGGCGAGAGGAGCCACCTCGATCACACGGTTTGCCATATAATAGTTCAGCTTATCAAGAGGGATCATATCATCCAGTGCATCGTACAATGGACGTAAATACGGATCAATCTTTTCTTTTAAATCACCAGGCAAGTAACCGAGGTTTTCGCCAGCTTCGACTGCAGGACGGGTAAGTATTATTTTCCTTATCTCCTTATTTTTTAAAGCACGCACTGCTAACGCAACTGCCGTATAGGTTTTTCCGGTTCCCGCAGGACCAATAGCAAATATGATGTCGTTATCTTCTGCCAGATCTACCATCCGTTTTTGATTCGGTGTTTTCGCCTTTACCACAATTCCATTTGGGCCGTAAACTATTGCATCAGGATGATGCTTCGGCATGTCCACTTCAAAAGGATCAATATCGTCAAGCAGATCTTCGGCAGCTTTATCTGAAAGCCGACCGTATTTCTCAATAAAGTGCACCATATTGTTAAGCTTTTCTTCAAGCAGCTCCAGGTCCTGCGTATTTCCTTCAATCTTTATTTTATTTCCGCGTGACGTAATTTTCACCCGGGGAAAAGCATTTTTTATGGTTTGAAGCCGTGAATTGTTGATGCCAAGCAGATCGACAGGTTCTATCGAATCAAGATGAATAATTAATTCTGTCAACGGTTCTATTGTTTATGTTAAAACTAAGTAAAATGAGAACCAAATCACTGTAGAAAAGTTCATCGAGCAATTAAGAAACTAAAGAATACAAAATTGTGCAGCAAGTGAGTAAAGTCTTGAGAGAAGTTAATTTGTTTCTGAGTTGCGAAGGTTACATTTGCCACGTCAAATGCAAAAATTTAATTTGCATTTTCATGTATGCCTGTAATCACGCTCACTACTGACCTGGGGACCCGCGACCACTACACGGGCACAGTAAAAGGCGAGCTGATGAAGGCCATTCCAAATGTTCAAATCGTTGATATTTCGAATGAAATTGAGCCATTTAATATTATGCATGGGGCTTTTGTTTTAAAAAACAGCTACCATCATTTTCCAAAAGGAACCTGCCATCTTATAGGTGTGAATACACTTAACGAAGAAGGCATGTCTTTTTTAGTGGTGCTAAATGAAGGATTTATTTTTATTGGTCCGGACAATGGTTTCTTCGGATTGATGTGGGAGGAATTGCCCTCGACAATTTTTCGCATCAGGGAGGATGCGGCAGAAATGTTCAGCACTCTTCCGATTAAAGATGTCTTTGTTCTGGCTGCTAAACATTTGCTTGCTGGTGGTGATCCGGAAGAAATTGCTGATAAAATTTCAACTTACCGGCAGAGTGCGCTCGGCCGGCCTATGATCAATAATAATTTTATACGGTGTTCCATTATTTATTTTGACCGGTTTGAAAATGCAATTCTCAATCTTACCCGGGAAGAGTTTGAAAAGGCTGCACATAACAGGAAATTTGTTGTTCATTTTAAGCGCTTTGATGATATCGATGCCGTGAGTGAAAATTATTATTCAGTCCCTGAAAGTGAAAAGCTTATTCTATTTAATTCTGCAGGATACCTGGAGATCGCCATCAATAAAGGAAACGCAAAAGGATTATTAAATTTAAGCGTCGGTGATTTGGTGCAAATAGAGTTTAAAGGATAACCAATCAGCGATAAACCCGGATTTTGCCGGTGTTACCATTCAAAAAATATAACTTTAATCATCAAATACAAGTTGATGAAACCGATCCTTTTCCTTTTCCTAAATGCCATGCTGTATCATCCTTTCTCTACGGCGCAAAGTTGGATTTGCCTCAGTTTTAAAAAATGGTCCGCAGGTAAATTTATTTCCCAATCCTTTTGCAGAACAGGCTACAGTCAATTTTGCTGTAACCGATTACATGGATTGCACCTTTAATCTTTACGACATAAATGGAAGGTTGGTAAAAACATTATTGGATGAACAGGTTAAACCAGGAACGAATCGTTTCACCTTTTCCCTGAAATATTTAGTACCGGGAAATTACGAGCTTATTATTTCCTCAGGATCAAAATTCATTAGCTCGAAGAAGATCATTAAAGAATAGTCCGGGTCGGCTACTCAATGTATAAAACCGAATAGGTATTCTCAATTCCTGCAGGAAATTTGTCTTTATATTGAAATAAGAGTGATTCATTTATTGTATTTTCAATAAAAACTTTGTTATGAAATTATCAGTGGTTCATGTGGCAGGCATTAAAAAAAAGGAACACAGTTCTCTCAATTGTTATTACCCAAGACAAATAGAGAAAAGAAAGTTATCGGAGTTTATTTTTTTATTCCTGTTTCTGCTTCCGTTTAGTTCATTGGCACAAACAAATATTATTTGTACAAATCCCATTGCCGAACAGGTAATGGCGGGTAATTACGACCCTGCAGCGTATCATTTATCTCTTTTTTCCGACGATCCTAATGTAATCAGCCAGGGCATTAATGACTTTATAAATTCTGATTCGCTGAAAGCCGATCTTGAAAAGCTCGGGACATTTTTCAATCGCAATACTGCATCTGACACTGTTTCGCCAACCCGTGGAATCGGGGCAGCCCGCCGTTGGGTATACCAGAAGTTTCAGCAGTTTAGCACTTCAAACAGCGGTCATTTGCTTTCTTCCTATTTGCAGTTTGATACCACTATTTGTACTATGCGCCGGCATCGGGATGTATTTGCAGTTCTGCCGGGAACAGATACCAGTGACCATTCCATAATTATTATTGAATCTCATTTAGACAGCCGGTGCGTTGATAACTGCGATACCAGCTGCCTCGCAGAAGGCATAGACGATAATGGCAGTGGAACTGCCCTTGTAATAGAACTTGCAAGGGTCTTAAGCAAATATAATTTTAAGCACACGATTGTCTTTCTTGCCAATATCGGAGAAGAGCAGGGCCTGTTTGGCTCGACTGCTTTTGTCAATTATGCACAGCAAAAAAGTATTGATATAAAAGCGGTTTTAAATAACGATATAGTGGGTGGTGTTTTATGCGGGCATACTTCTTCGCCGCCCAGCTGCTCTCCATTCGGAGATATTGATAGTACTGAGCTTCGGGTTTTTTCTTATGGTGGTTTTAATTCTTTACATAAAGGCCTGGCACGTTATATCAAGCTGCAATATCAAGAGCGACTATTACCTATAGCGAAGGTTCCTATGCTGATTTCTCTGATGGCGGCTGAAGACCGCACCGGCAGGGGAGGAGATCACATTCCGTTTCGTCAGCGTGGCTATACCGCTATCCGATTCACTTCAGCAAATGAAAATGGAAATGCTAATGTCACAGATCCGGGCTATATAGATAATCAGCATACCTCGCGTGATGTGCTTGGGTATGATACTAACAGCGATGGCTCCCTGGATAGTTTCTTAGTAGATGTGCATTATCTGGCAAGAAACGCTCAGATCAACGCGGAAGCTGCGGCTATTGCGGCAATAAGTCCAAAAACACCAGACTTTGATTTGTCTCTAAATGGAAATCAATTTAACATCACAATCCATTCAGCGGAAAGCTATCCAAAATATGATATAGGAGTACGAACTCTATCGTATGATTTCGACTCTGTATATACCATTTATGGAACAACAGGAACGGTGACTACACCGGGTAGCGCTATCTATTATGTAAGCGTGGCATCTGTTGATTCAGATGGAGTAGAAAGCCTGTTCAGCGGAGAAAAGATGGAACATATTACAGGAATTCATGACCCATATTCCGGGAAGGGAATATATCTTATGCCGGCAAAACCAAATCCGGCAGATGAAGCAGCAACCATTTCAGTGGTGGTTGAAAAAACCATTACTTATCATGAAGCAGCAATAGTGGTTATGGATTCAAATGGAAATGTAATAAAGAGATTTCCTATTGAATTAAAGAAAGGAATTAATGAAGTGCTTTTTCATCACGGGTATAATCCTTCCGGCAGCTATGTATATCAATTGGTGATTGATGGTAATATAGCAGATGCAAAAAAAATGATCTTCAGCAGGTAAAATTATTTTACTGCCCCGTGAGCTTGCATTTCCATACGGAGTAGTAGAAATTCTATTTATTAAGGATAAACTTTTTCACTTCAGAATATTTCGGTGTGCTTAATTTATAAAAATAAATACCGTTTGAAAGCATTGTGGCATAAAAAGATACCGTGTTATTTCCAGCCGGCATTTCTTCGTTAATAAGAGAAGCTACTTGTTTACCATTAATATCAATTACATCAAGGGTCACAAATTGTTTCTCCGGAATGGTAAACTGTATAGCAGTGGTTGAGCTAAAAGGATTTGGTAATGCCGAGGTGTTAAATTCCCGTTGATCAGATACTATTTCCGTTCGCGAGTTTTCGCACTGGGTGGTAGCCGTGTTACTGTTAGGATCATAAGTGTACCCATCTTTAGTAATATCAGTTATGGTAAAACACCACATACCGACAGGATTTGCCACTGAAGTCGTGGTTAACCTGGCGATTCCTTTTGTATTGGTTGTTGCACTCGTGATTCCTGCGTTTGGTCCCGAATAGGAAGCTGTAACAGCGACACCTGAAACCGGCTGATCATCCTGATCAACAATGGTAACCTTATCTATTCCTTTGGTGCCGTTATTTTTTATTTTCCTGGATACTTCCTGGACCAGAACATGTAAAGCCGAAGCTTGCTGATTTAAATCAATCGTTCCAACCTTCAACTGATCACTTACACTGTAAGCAATATAGCTTTTGTCTAATCAAGAAAAATCCAATGTTCTTATGCCGCCCGATGTTGGGCTTCCCTGCTTGTCCACGTATTCTTTTGCCAAAACTCCATCAGGAACGGTCCAAAATAAAATTCTACCATAGTAACCAAGTCCTCCCAACCCGTACTGTATCAAACCAGAAGCTGCATATTTTCCGTCGGGAGTAAACTTCACTGTATTATATCCATAGTCACCATCTATGTGGAGTGTTTTAATCAACTGACCATCAGAAACTCTCCAAATCTTAGTAGTCATGTTGTAGCCGCTGCCGGCGCTTGCAACAAATTGTCCATCGGGAGAAACATCAACATTGACATTGGTTCCACCGTTAAGGTATGTCCCATGGGTAAGTGTTCTGATGAGAACCCCGGTATTGTAATCCCAGAATTTCACGAGTCCATCATCACCACCGGAAATAAGATATTTTCCATCAGGAGTAAAGGCAAGACCGTCCGTTTCATACTGATGACCGGGTAGTGTTCTCAGCAAATTGAAATTATTGTCATAGATTCTGATTTCGCCATTGTTATTATAACCCGCCGGCTGCAATAACAGTTTGATCCGGAGAATATTCAATAGCATATACATTCCCTCCGGGATTGGTCAATGATTTAAGCTGCCTTCCGTCTACCGCGTATTTAAATTGTCCGGGTTTATCTGCAGAACATCCGCCATCAGGAGCACAATAAACACTTCCATTGCCAGAGATAATCGTTTGACCATCTGAAGAAACATCAACATCGTTTGTAAGCCCCATAGCTGGATTTTCAATGGAAGTTAGTAAGTCACCATCCGTTACTTGCCAAACCTTGATTTGGCCGCATAGATAAGGAAAGCAATTATCAGCAGAACCGCCTGTGACAAGACGTATGTTGTCCGGTGAAAATTTAATGGTTTGTACCTGTACGGTTTTCTGCCATAAAATATTAATATCTAACGACTGGGCAGTTACACTTTGGGCAATAAACAGCAATGAGCATATTGCCGGGATAAACCTGGAAAAATTTTTCATGGTTAAGCAATTTTCGTGAATGATTAATTTAAAATCAGTTTGTAAGCATTTGAGCAATCATATTACCACGCCATTATTCCGATGGCAATAGTTTAGAATTACAAAAATAATTAACCGCAGGCTCGAAATATCATGGAATTATAACATTTTCACTTTTAAAAAACAATCTACATTTCTTTGAAATCCGGATTAAAAATTTCTAATGGACATTCCCATATACTAAGACTTCCCCTCATCATAATTGGTTTCAAGAACTGCTTACAATCGGTAAATAACCACGCAAACCGTCCCTCCGTATAATCGCCAAATGCTTTTTCTTCAATTGATAGCTCATTTAGAAAATAATCGGAATAATTACAGTCCGGTATTTTGACAATATCTGTTACCGCAGCTTCTCCTATTATTGCGCCAAAAGGAAGCCCTGAAAAATTATTGATGTATTTGGTAAACGGATATTTATCGCAGAAGATGATGCCTGCTTTACTTTTACTTGCATGAATAAGGATTCTTCCCCGATAGGTCGTCTGCCAGCTTCTTGTTTCTATTGTTTTATGTCCTGTAACTACAAGAGTGCCCAGGGCTGCAAGAGTGATATAGCTTTCATGAGAAATAGCTGTTACGATAGGTATCAGTTGTAAATATTGAAATCGCAGTATTTACAGTTCCATTATTGAATGCGATATTTTTCTACCTTGTCGGGATAATATCGTTAACCTTTTTTCCTCTTCAAAATAAAATCAAAACCCAATAATGAAAAAACAATTACGAAGTCAGAGTAAAATTTCGAAATCGAGAACGCCACAACTTCTGCGGCTGGACATAAAGTTAGCTCCGCATTTTATCACCTTATTGATGATGATATTCAGTTTAACCTATGGACAAAGTATGGCCCAGGGAACATGGACACCAGTTACAAGCCGTGCAATAGATCCAAACGGCGGCGGCATGCTTCTGCTCTCCGATGGCACTGTGATGGCAAAGACCTTTTCAGGTGGGGATTCTTATGGAAATATTTATGATAAGCTGACACCAGACAGCCATGGCAGCTACATTAATGGTACCTGGACAAGAATGCCTGCAATGCATAACACGCGTCTTTATTTTTCGTCTCAGATACTTATGGATGGCCGGGTATATGTTGCAGGTGGTGAATATGGAAGCGGTGGATCTCTTGGTGAAACCTTTGATCCGCTCACGAATGTATGGACTATGGCACCTAATCAGGGCCAGAGGATCAGCGATGCTAATTCAGAAATTTTACCAGACGGCAAAGTACTCCAGGCTCTTGTAACCGGCAGCCTGAAAGGGACTGACATTTATGATCCGGTGACTAATAAATACAGTACTGGTCCCACCGCCCGTGGCATTCATAATGAATCCGCCTGGGTGAAGCTTCCCGATAACAGCATTTTATTTGTAGACCGTTTGAGCACCGCATCCGAAAGATATATACCTTCCTTAAATCAATGGATTGCAGATGCAACAGTGCCGGTTTCTTTGTATGACTCTTTTGGTGATGAAACAGGTGCAGCAGTTTTATTACCTGATGGCCGCGCTTTCTTTATCGGATCCAGCGGACACACTGCTTATTATTCCCCTTCCGGTACAACCAGTCCGGGAACCTGGACTGCAGGGCCAAATATTCCCAGCGGAAAAGGAACCCCTGATGCACCGGCAGCAATGATGGTAAACGGCAAAGTTCTTTGTGCGGTCTCACCTGTTCCCACATCATCCAATCATTTTCCTTCACCAACCTCTTTCTATGAGTTCGATTACATAGCTAATACGTTTACCTCTATTACCACTCCAAGAGGTGGTGCATCTATTAATGTGCCTTGTTATGTTACCGGAATGCTTGATCTGCCTGATGGATCAGTGCTCTTTGCCATGCAGGATTCAACACGCTATTATGTCTACTCTCCGGATGGCATTCCAACTGCTTCAGGAAAACCGGTGATTAATACTATAAATCAACAGGATTGTGGTGCAGAATATACGCTTACAGGCACCTTATTTAATGGTATATCGGAAGGAGCCTACTATGGTGACGACTGGCAAATGGCGAGTAATTATCCGATCATAAGGCTGACTTCAGGTACCAATATATATTATGCACGAACCTATAACTGGAACAGCACCGGAGTACAGCGCGGAAGTGCAGCAGATACTGCTAAATTTACGCTTCCTGTCAACCTGCCGCAGGCAACTTATTCAATGGTAGTAACTTCTAATGGCTTTAGCTCAGATGCAGTATCATTTACAGTTCAGCCAGGTCCTGATGCTAAGATTACCCCTTTGGGCAGCCTTGATATTTGCGGAACGGGATCTGTAATCCTTGAGGCTAACAGTGGCGATGGATATACCTATCAATGGCTGAAAAGAGGAAATCCGATATCCGGTGCAACTGATCGAGCCTATACGGCCACTACTAAAGGATTTTATAAGGTAGTTGTAACTAACAGTAATGGCTGCAGTAAAACTTCTAACGGCACTAAGGTTATCAATTCCTGCATGCAAAGTGCAAAACTGGATTTAACTGAAGCAGATTTAACAATTTTTCCTAACCCTGCAGAAACTAAAGCCAACGTGCATTTTACTATTTCAAACTCTTCTCATGTTTTATTACGAATATTTGACATGAGTGGAAAAAAAGTATTTACCATCTTGAATCAAAACCTGGCTGAAGGAGAATATTCTCTGGATTTGAATGCCAGTCAGTTTACGAAAGGGGTGTATCTGGTAAATTTGATCACTGATTCAGCTACTCAAAATCAGAAATTAATTATACAATAGTATCCAAGAAAAAATAGCATCCTTTTGAAATGGGAGGATGCTATTTCTTCCGTTATACAAACCCACTGACATAGTGGATAAGTTAAATCGTTAAAGCCTTCAACCCATTTTAAGTGTTTATCTTTGTGTGCTTAAATAATTACAATGAGTGAATTTAAACTAGGTGATGTTGTTTCCTTAAAGTCCGGAGGACCTGGCAGAAATGTTTGTTATGTAGATGGCAGCAGAGTAAGGGTAGACTGGTACGACGGGAAGAATAACAAAATGGTCTATAAAACTTACCGTTCAGAAGATCTGAAAAAATACATAATGCCACAATATACAATTGGTGAGGTGGCAAACAATTTATAGCTCAAAGTAAAATGGGGTTATATTTTAATTCTTCAGCGTAATTCGTTATTAATTTCCACAAGTTAACGTGGCAAAACGGTAGCAGTATGATGGAACCTTTCTTCTTTGGTTTTCCGGAATCTCTGCCAAACCCACATTATAGTAAAGGAAGGAATAAAATCAAGGCCGGGCATTAATTCTTCCACGAAGTTAAATAAGCTTCCAAATGCTCCCCTCCAACCTCCAAATGCTTTATAGAAAATGAAAGCGGAAACGGGTGCCCACACCACATCACCTATCTCTCCTACAAATGGAATGGCATAGGTAGCATAACCCATTGCATCCATTAAGATGCAAAAAAGCAGTGATGGCTGATTTTTCATGCTGTTCATTTTTTATATTAAGCGCGGCTATAATCAAAATACATACCATCAGTAACGCAT
The DNA here is from genome assembly GCA_013816805.1 of Chitinophagales bacterium. Classification (NCBI taxonomy): domain Bacteria; kingdom Pseudomonadati; phylum Bacteroidota; class Chitinophagia; order Chitinophagales; species Chitinophagales bacterium. The sequence goes on from JACDDS010000004.1 coordinate 138,364, forward strand.
GAGAATCTTCCGCTTAAAAATTCGTTTTATTATTATTACAAAAGGAAAAAGATTACATCACTATGATAAATTTTGAGATCGACACATCGTCCTTTCCGTTGGTAGAAGCTTCTTTTGACCGGATTGCTACAGAGTTGATGAACCATTGCCAGCTAACATTAAATGATCGCGGATACAGATTTTTGGACCTTGAGTTTTATTACCATTGTCCACTTCATCCCGATACCTTTTCTAATAAGCACCAGGAAGTTGCAGGTAAATTACGAGCTCATGATTATGGAGTTGATATCTCACTTGGTGCTGATAACGAATGCTTCGGCGGAGTCTTACTGAAAGGGTTGATCAGATCGGATAGTAAAGTTTTTTCAAAGCCTCAAATACTCAAAGAACTGTTTAATTGTTTGCATGTGGGAACAAACATCATTGAATTGAAACAAATAACTGATAGTAATGAAATACGCTATTTTAAGACCATCCGGGAATTTACCGGAACGCCAGGTACAGAAGACCGGAAAAGCTTTTCTACCAAGAAATACCGCTATATAGCAAACTCGAAAGAATATTTTAAGTCTGTTAAAAGAAAGGAATATACAATTAAGCATTCTAATCTCTCCCTGGAAGAACAACGTGCTCTTTTAGGGTATTCATTAAGGCTGGAATAACCCGCAGCCCTTGCGATTGACTTTTCTTACGGAAACCAAAAGAGGTTTGGAAAGAAACAGGTTATCATGCCTTTTTCCTGTGTACGTTTCTTTCAAGGTTGGTATTCACCCATTCAGCATGTTTTACCGTCGATTCAGTTCATTTCTTTTTTTCGGCAGCTTATGCTCAAATATTTTCGCAGCCATTCAACCACTAATACTCATTTAAAAAAATTCAACAATGAAAAAATTTATTTACGGTTTTATGCTGCTGGGTTGCTGTTTAGCTACAAATGCGCAAACCATAAAGCAGCTTTCCTTCAGGCCCCTCACTTCCACGCTTGAAATGAAATATATTCAAAACCACCTGGTGGTATCACAGGATGGCCTTTTAACATTTGATGTATCAAATCCTAATGTTACTCCAATATTGGATGCACAGGTTCCCTACCCTGGAAACACAGCCTACGAGGTAACTGCTGAAGGAAATCTTGCTTATATGGCTGACGGAAATAATGGAATATTTGCGGTGTATAATATTTCCAACTTTAATGCACCGGTCCTTAAAGGATCCGTTGCAATACCTGCCACCTCCTTTTACATAAGCGGTGACATGGAACCCCATGGTAATTATGTCTATATCACAGGTGTAAATTCCCTTTTTGTTATGGATGTAACTAATCCTTCCTTACCAAAGCAGGTGAATGAGGTTGCAGTTCCAAACACAGGATTTGGTGGTGCCGGCGAAATTGGCATTGATCACAATAACCTGTTTGTAAGGGCTGATTTGGGTACCAATATATATGACATCAGTAATCCGACTGCCCCTGTTCTCATATCTGTTATATCAAATAAACATGCCAATAACGACGGACTTTCAACTGATACCCTTCGTCACCGTGTATTTCTGCCCTGGTTAAATGCAAGCCAGGAATTTATAGGGTACGACGCATATGATGTTACCAATCCCCGGGCACCCCAATTTTTATACGCGGACAGTACTTTCTTCGGAAGCGGTAATTTTGGCCCATCTGCTTATTCCTATACAAATAACGTAGTATACCTTGCATCTGCCTCATCTGTAAAAGCGTTTGATGCTTCTGCTCAATCTCATTCTTATCTTACTTCCTTTACTGGTGTGGATGTATCCGGTTCCATTATTACCATCGACGTTAAAGACAGCGTCTTTTATGTTGCTAAAAATAACGGGCTGGAAGTACTGAAGTTTACTCCTGGCAATGTCCCTCTTTGTTCCGTGACTTCAGGTTTGATTGCAACGAATATTACCTCCACTTCGGCAGTATTAAATTGGTTTGCAGTTCCGGGAGCTCAGAAATATAAAGTGAAATATAGCGAAGTTGGAAGCAACGTAGAGACGGTTGTAAAATCAAAAGACAATAAGAAAAAGATAACAGGACTTTCACCAGCTACCACTTATACCTTCAGAGTAAAAACCATCTGCGGCAACAATGTAAAGTCAGACTATTCAGCACCATCCAATTTCACCACAGCGGTGGCACGTTTACTAAGCGAGGATATGATTAGCCTGCAGGTTTTTCCAAATCCGATGGTGGATGAGTCTGCAATAAGTATTTCTTTAAATGAAACAACTGTTATCTCTCTGGAGCTATTTAATCTGGAAGGTAAAAAGGTGGCAACCATCGCAAATGAAACAGCGATTGCCGGACCTCATTCCTATAAGCTCGATAAGAATTCATTGGGAAGCGGAGTTTACTTCCTGAAGTTAATTACCCCTCAAACTCAAATAACGACGAAGATTATCATTCAATAATATTAATACAAGCAGCGCCGTATCGCCGAAAAGACGATGCGGCGCTGATATTTTAACTTCAACGAAGGTGTCTCCGCATGAAAATTTTGAATTACTCATGACTACACCAGGTTTTCAATTCCCTTGGTATTTTAGAAGCTAATCCATTCCTGCGACTGTCAGGTTGAACAAACATTCGTTTTACTTCCATAGCGTCCTGGGAGTATATTCCTATTCTACCACAACCAATAGGTGGCCGGTGGTTTGCCTGCAGAGAATTTCAGACAGCCAGAAGATGTGATCAATGCTGCTATTGAGATCAAAGATTTCATTCTGAATTACGAAAGAGAGCGAAAAGAAAAAGGACAGGTACCTTTTGAAATGCGAATCGGAATTCATACCGGACCTATTGTGGCTGGAATCGTTGGAATAAAGAAATTCGCCTACGATATATGGGGCGATACCGTAAACATTGCCTCACGCATGGAGCAATGCGGCGAGGTCGGTAAAGTAAATATTTCCGGAGATACGTACCGGTTGATACAACACCAGGTTAATTGCAGCTACAGGGGAAAAATAGCATCCAAGAATAAACAGGATATGGAAATGTACTTTGCGGAGGCGATGGGAAATTTAACGGTCCAAGGACTCAGAACTCTGTTGATGAGAGTTCCAAGGGTTGCAGGTCAGAGAATCTGAATCGGCTCACCTTTGACTGACCATCAGATTAAGTTTTAATTACTACAGATTAATAGTGGCCATTACATATTGACATACATTATAATGCCTTAAACCATTCTTTCTTTATGTTTAATTTTTCTACTAATTCAATCTCAATACCCAGCTTTAATTCTTTCAGTTTTTCAGCTAAGTCATTCTCATCCATTAAATCAATTGGAGGTGCTCCATCTCTTTGAGCTTCTCTTTTTGCTTCTCTTGTGAAGGTACCAGTCGTAATAATTAGGCCTTTATCTGCCCGTCCTACCATTGCACCTCTAAAGTCACGCACAACTGAAGGTGATATACTATTTTTATAACGCTTTGCTTGAAAGATAACGTGGAAGGATAGCACACCACCAATTCGCAATAGCCCTTTACCATCAATGCCACCATCATTTGATTTACCAGTTACTTCCACATTTTGAAAACCAAGTTCTCTTAAAAGCCTTTGACAAAGTCGTTCGAAGGAACTCGATGAAATAGTCTGTAATTCTGTAATTATTTCCTGTTGCCATGTAATTTTTTGTAATTCTTCATTATTATCTTGTTCTTCATTTAAATTAGATTTTGTTTTTTTTTGTTTAACTATCCTTTCTTTTTTATCCTCAGTAACAACCTTCCGTTTTACAGCTTCCTTATCGACCGATTTAGTTTTTAAACCTTCTTCTGTTAAAGCCCAAACACCTCTCGCTGAATTTTCAAGTAAACCATAACGTTTTAAATAATTTTTAGCCCAAGCCAGCCTATAAGTCAGTTTACTTGTGTTTCCTCTATGTATTTCATTTACTTGTTCGTCAGTTAATTTTAAAATAGAAGTAACTTGTTCTTCAATTTCATTTACAGAACCTGAACCACCTAAATTATGGAGTGCAGTCAAAGTTGGATTGAACAACTCATCATATTTATATTTAAAAGTCTCTTTCATTTCATCAATTGGTTGATTTAGATTTAAAGCAAGTCAAAAATATGAAAAGAGAAACGCGTGTTGCAAAATATTGATTAGCAAAAGCCAAAAATTGTCATAGAATAACTTAATGCCGTTATTAGGGTTTGATCATCAACAAGTACACTTAAATTTGCTTCGATACATTTCGAAATTCACCTCCCCAAATACTTCACCTTTCCCACCATATAAATTTTAGTTCCATACTCTCTTGCCAATGGATTGGTAACAGAATCCTTCAATTCAATATTGCTTAATTGAACACGCTCAGTGCTGTGCGGTGATTCATCATCTGAGATGATAATGAGTGACGTAGCCGTAGGTTGCTTTGGATACCACAACATAAAGCTTGAGCTGCGACTGATTATATCCGGCAACGGATATTTTTTAGAATACCACATAAGAGCGCCGGCCTCGCCATAATTGTAACAGTAGACCATGGTATTTTTTTTCACTGAATCCGGCAGCGATGTATAAATATTCGCCGTCTTTACAGCCATCTCTTCCCACCCAAGCATGTCTGCAAAATCCTGTGGCAGCGCATGGTCTTTACCATCTTCCCATTGCAGCATCCCAACCTTTTGCATGTTGTTCCGTGCATAAAAAGATGCTGCTTTTGCAGGTGACAGGCAAGGCATCATCACAGGAATGGCAAACGGTGCAGGAAATATAATTAAAATTAAGAGCGCATACCGAATCCACTTTCGTCTCGCTGTATGCTGCTCAATCCAGACACCACCACCTGCCAGGAGCACAGGATAAAAGCCCATGGTGTAATAATCTTTTCCACCGGTAACAGTGAATAGCAGCAGCATGATGAAATAAGCCACGGTAATAAAAGAAAAACTCTTTTTATCCCTTACAAAAAACCACAAACCCAAAAGCCAGACAGGTAAAGAATTTACGAGCAATAAAAATTGCTGTACTAAAAAAGTGAACGGCGAGATCAACTTCAATTGTGTTTCCTTCAGTTCTTCTACATGGCCCAAAGCAGGGAAGTCATGCTGAGCCTGCCACAACAGGTTCGGAAGAAAAATTATGCATGTAATACCAAGGGAGAACCATAGATGCTTGTTTAGAAGCAGGCGCCGTTGTTTGGTGAGAGCAACCGCTAAAAACAAAGACGCAATGAAAATTACTACCATGTATTTGCTGAGTAAAGCCAGTCCCAAAGAAACACCTGCTATATACATCCATTTATTTTCCTGTGTTTGGAAATAGGCAATCAGTGCATATGCGATCAGCGTCCAGAAAAAAATATCAAGGATGTTCGGCTGGAAAAGGATGTGAATGCGCAGATAAGCAGAAAATAAAAATGCAGAACATGCAATAACCTGTGCAATGCCCTTTCCACCAAGGCGGATAACAATAGCACCAAGGATCAGTATGGTTAATGCACCTAGTAAAGCAGGCCAGAATTTTACTAAATAAAACCAGTTGCCGAATACCAGACTAATGCGCCCTAAAAAGGGGAGGAGTGGAGCGGTTTCATTATAACCCCAGGCGAGGTGCCTTGCTTCGGCTAAATATAAAAATTCATCACGGTGCAGATCATAATCGTGATGAATACCCAACACAGAAATGAAAAATTTAATTACCGCAAAGCATGCAGGGATAATGAATTTGTTTCGCATAATGGAAAGCAATAATAAAGATAACGGTTGACTGCTATCAATTGCTAATAACGCATTACGTAAAGCAGTTTTCACCAAAGCATACTATTTCACTTTAACAAAAGGATTTCTACGCAGGAAGCTAAAACATACTAATTTGGGATGCTTAAAACCTGGCAAGTTGAAAAAAGTTATTGCAGTTCTTATTTTTTCATTTTTATTTTTTTTCTTTATTATGAGCGATGTTTCTGCACAGAAGTATCTTTTTTACATGCATGGTAAAATAGTTGAAGATCAGGGCAAGCAAGCAGTGAGCCCGTATTTTGGAGCGTATCAATATGAAGCCATTCTAGATACCTTCCGAAGCCATCATTTTACAGTAATGAGTGAAGTCAGAAAACCTAACACTGATGTCACCACCTACGCAAGAGAAATAAAGGTCCAGGTAGATAATCTACTCCTGAAAGGAATACCAGCCAAAGACATTACAGTAGTGGGTGCATCAAAGGGAGCGATAATCGCTATGCTGGTTTCTTATTATTTGCAAAACAGCGATGTGAATTTTGTTTTCCTGGCCGCCTGTAATGATGATAATTTTGAAAGTTTCCCGGATATAAAATTCTATGGAAACATCTTATCCATATATGAAAGAAGCGACGATATAGGTAATACTTGTGCACGATTTAAAAAGGCTTCGTCCGCAACTATCAGGCATTATAAAGAAGTAGAAATTAATACAGGACTGAAGCATGGATTTTTATTTCAGCCGCTTTCAGAATGGATAAATCCCGCCATAAAATGGGCAAATGGAGATTACAGGCAGTAAAAACTTCGCTACCAAAAATTACTGTTCAAGCCGTTGTTACTTAAAAAACTTCTTCTACCTATGTTCCGTATTGCTATAAAATAAAGTGGAATGGCACTGTTTTATTTAGAATTATAAACTATACCGGCTATGAAAAAGAATATCTATTTAAATTTTCTACAAGACCTTAAGGTTGATAGCGACCTACAACAGTAAATTATTTCCTTCAAAAGAAACACCCGGCAGGGAAAAGCAAAGCCGGTATTGTAAAAAAAACTACAGCCCGAACTAAAAAGTAATCCGGGCTGCAGTAATTCAATATAGGGAAACGTTTATTTATCCAGGATTAACTTCCTGATCAGGCTTTCATTTCCCATAGAAATTTTAACGTTATACACACCTGAAGGTAATTGTGAAGCGTTTACTTCTCTTGTAAAGTTCTTTCCGCTTTCTCCTTCATAAATATCCATTACCACCTGGCTTAGAATGTTTTCAAGTTGTACTTTGATGTGCTCATTTGTCGCATTAGACAATGAAAGTATAAAATGGCCGTTCGCCGGGTTGGGATAAATGTTAAACGAAGACCCATTTAAGATATCGGCTATTCCGCTGCAAATAGAAACGGCTACCTTAATTGAATCAGTGCCTGAGCATCCGTTACTGTCAGTTACCTGCACCCAGTAATTGTTGCCTGCTGAAACAACAATTGCCTGCGAGGAAGCGCCCGTAGACCATAGGTAAGAACGATATCCACTTCCTGCATCTAGGGTTAGTGAAGCAGTATCACAGATTGTGGTATCCATACCAAGATTCACCGTTGCCTGTGGATTTTCCGAAACCATCAATGCTAGAGAAGTATCGCTGCAGCCTGAAGAATTCATTTCAACCACTGCATAAATCCCGGTTGCAGAAACAGTAAGCATAGCCGAAGTAGCGCCTGGAACTTCTGCATTATTGTTCAGCCATTTATAAGTCACGGTATCAGCGTTCGCAGTTAAAACAACAGAATCTCCCTCGCAAAAACCAACCGTTGCACCTTCCAGTATATATGCAGTAGGACCCGGCATAACTTCAACATGCACAATAGTCGATATTGCCGAACATCCCGCTGCCGCTGTGATTACCACTTTATAATCGCCTGTTTCTGTAGCAGTATATGTGGAGCTGGTAGCACCGGAAATAAAGACTGGTCCGTTTTTCCACCTGTAACTATAATCGAAGCCTGTATTTGCAGCCAGCACTACTGATTGACCATGGCAGAATGTAGTAACGCCCTGTGGAGTAACTGTAGCAAAAAGAGGAGTGCTCACCACTGTAATAATAACAACAGTGGTGTCTGATAATCCAATAGTGGAGTTGGTACTGATAAGAGTTACTGTATAGTTTCCGGCGGAATCATATGTATGAATAGGGGAGGTGAGGGTGCTGGTTGAATCATCTCCAAAATTCCAGGAATAAATATCTGCATTGCTGCTATTATTGCTAAACAGCACATCAGTTGCAGTGCAGGGAACGTTGGTATAAGAGAAAGCAGCTACAGGCGGTGTGGCAGGAGCATGTACCTGTATTTTCACCAGCATTACATCGTCGTCACCACCAAAATCCACTTGTGCTGTACCAGGAGTACCCAGTCCAGCGCTGCTGGCAGTACCCACCAGGTAAATATTCTGATGCTTATCATCAATAGCTAAGGCAAGGTTATCTTCATCTCCTTTACCACCGAAATAAGTGCCGTAATTCCTTCTTCCATTAGAATCCCATATTTCAAGGAACATATCGCCGCTTCCACCCCAAACGGTTTGAAATCCATTAGGAGTTGACATAGTATCGGGGCTTTCCGTCGATCCGGAAATATAAATTTCATTATCACCAATCATAGTAATAGCCCGCCCACGATCATCAAATGCACCACCCAGATAGGAAGACCAGACAATATGCCCGTCCAGTGTCCACTTCATCAATACCATGTCATGATAAGGTTCCCTGTGAAGATCATATCCCGCCACCCAATGTTCCTGGTATGCACCGGGAGTAGCCACTCCCGTATCACTTGCAGAATAACCAGTGAAGTAAACATATTTGCTGGATGAATCTACGAAAACGCCCCTGCCGCGGTCTTCAACAGCACCCCCCCAATAGCTAACCCATATTATTTGTCCTGCTGAAGTAAATGCACCTAAAAGATAGTCCTGCTTGTCAGCCAGTGTAGTTCTTGAAACTCCCGGTGTGGCAATACCTGGACTTGCCGTGCTGCCATTCACATATATATTATCATTTTTATCGACTGTAACACTTCGTCCATGATCTTCTTCTGTTCCGCCCAGATAGCTGCCCCAAATCAACTTTCCATCGGGGCTCCATTTACTCAGGCATAAATCGGCATTCCCCTTCCATTGCGTTTGATAAACTCCAGGTGTAGCAATTCCGGTATCACTGAAGGTATAACCTACCATAATTACATTTTCATCGCGATCAATCGTAAGTCTGCGAATAGTTTCATCATCTGTGCCGCCATAGTACGTTGCAAATATTATAAAGCCATCAATACTGAAATATGCCAGTAATCCATCATCGCCAAGACCTCCGGCGTAGTGTTCACGATAAGCACCTGGCGTGGCTAACCCATCACTGTTGGCGTGGCATCCGAGGTACCAGTTGTTGATTTTATTTGATACCAGGCCCCGGCCATGGTCATCTTCCGTTCCTCCATAATAGGTACCCCACAACCGGCGACCTGCAGAATCATATTTTTCTAATATGATATCTACATTCCCGGCTAACTGCGTTTGAAAGGCGCCTGTTGTAGCAATATTGTTAGTGCTGTTACTTCTGCCTATTAAGGCTACATTCCCAAGGCTATCCGTGCCAAGCCCACGTCCTTCCTCACTGGAATCACCACCACAATACGTGGCCCAAACCAGCATAGGATCAATCACCAATGCCTGTTTTTTATCATAAGAGCCTGTAGTAAATCCGATAATATTTTTATTGAGGCTGAAGTGAACATCGACCGGCAAAACTTTTCTGCCAAGTTCATTTTTAAGATATGATTCAGGAATCATTTCTGTAATTTTCCCCTGCGCAGTTCCTGTTTCAATGTTTCCGCTGGAATACAGGATTTGATTATTGCCTCCATGATACCTGTACTGAATATCTTTTACATTTCCGCCCGGATGTACTAGGAAATCATAAGATACGGAAGTTTTTGGTTTTTGATCCTGGGTAGCAATAAATACCAGGTCTATGTTTGGGTATAAATTCTTATAAGTTATCTTATTGTATTGTCTTACTTCTTTAATGTTATTTTTAGGAGCATATGTCAGGTAATAATTAAGGTAATCAGGCATCATCTCTTCTGCAGTAATTTCAGGATTTGGATTGGCGCCAATAAATTCTACATCAACGCGGCTGCTTTCATAACGCAGCTTCGGTGTGGGCCGATCTTCCGGGTCAAGCTCATTATAGTGAGGAACACCCTTCGATTCATCGAACCTGTTATTATCATCCTGCATAGTATAAAGCTCATAACTAATCCGGTTTTGCATTAGCTGAACTTTCATTCCTTTCCTCTCGAATAAATAAAGTAAATCAGTGCGGGGCTTTAGATTTTCATCAAAGAATTGTCCTTTATTTTCAATAAACCCAAGCGGGCCTGAAAGCTGCAAAGGCTTTGAAGATGAGTTGGGAGAACCAGCTGTTGCAGTCCGGTTAGATAGTGAAGCAATAATAATTATCACTCCAAAAAGAGGAAAAAAGGATTTCATAACTGGGAAGTTGTTTAGCGCCCAAAAGTATATTTTTTTAACGAACTGATTTCCAATCTATAAATATTTTACCTCGGGCAAGTTCATTTTAACATTTCTCTTTTTTAACTAACTTCTGAAAAATTGTAAAAACCGGTAAATTATGAATCCCTGTTTTATTTCCCGCTGGAGTTATTCTTCATATCATAACAAAACAAAAACTTTAAAGCCCTTTGTTATCTTCAATAACAATCAGGTTGCATAACTGCAATTAATAATAGATTCAAATGTTTTCACTTTCGTTACGGTTTGTTTTTGCATGTTCAGGGATTGTCGGAGTGTTTTTTTTATTGAAATGCATTTCCAGGCTTATATCACTTTATAATAGCCCCTTTACCATTGAATTCAGCGCAAAGCAGCCTTCAATAATTTTGGCAATCCGAAAGCCGGGAACATATGAAATTTCTGTCAGGAGATCTTCTTTTTTTGGGATCATTCCCTACAAAATTTTAGTCTGCATGGTTGATCTGGAAACTTCTTCCCAAGTCGCTGTTATTCCGAATTTAAACCTGATGAGCCAGAGAACTACTATGTCCGGAGAGCGAATTATTCCGGTACTTCAATTTAAAGCTGATAAAGTTGGAAGCTATCAATTAGAGAACTTAAGCACTAACCTTTTTAGGGAAAATGATAAACTGCTGATAATGCCTGAGACCGGAGTTAAGGGACTGCTATTAATTTTAGGGATTATATTCTTCGCAATACTTTTTATTGGTGGACTGGTTCTGACTTTCATGTAATCTCTCCATGGATAAATTCCCATAATCACTCTACTTGATACATATCATAATGATTATTTCTGGCAAAATGTGATGCTTATTTAATTAATCAGTCCAATTTTTTTAGAATGAAGAATAGCTTCTGAGCTATGTTGGTATAAGAAGCAATGGACACCAGATTGTTCCAGTTCAGATAATGCAGATTGCACTTTTTCCCTGTTCTTTTGATAAACATCACGTATATAAACTGCGCGTATTTTACCTGGAAAATGGTATGCTATTGAAGCATAAATTTCGGTATCATGCTGTGAGCTATCACCTAAAAGGACAAATTTTTGCTGTGGAAATGCTTCGAGTATTCTCACTATCCTGGTGAACTTAGTAGCATGGTTATTCTGACCTGTTTTTAGTATCTGGTTAAATACTTTCAACTGGTTGAGTAAGAAAACACCTTCAGGAAATCCGTTTACCCTATGGAATTCAACCAGGTAATCATAAAGGTTCCATTCACTGCTGGACACATAAAAGAAGGGGTTTGGAACTCCGCTTTCTGTCTGTGCATGCATTAGCGCCTTATAATGATTCACTACTTCCTCAAAAGGTTTTCTGCTGCGCGCATTGTTTGTAAATAACACCGATAAACGTTTCCGGAGGTTAGAAGAATGGGAGACAAGAAATGTATCATCTATATCGGAAATAAATCCTGCCTGGGTAGGATGAGGCACGAATAATGAGCCGGAACCTGAAGTAATAACAGTATCGGGCATGTTTATCAGTTCCACTTTTACATTGTGCCATCCGAAAGAAAATGGTTGAGCAGGTTTCCATTCCAGCTTAAAAAAACCTTCAGGATCCGATCTTGTGCTAATATATTCCCCGTTTGCATATATACGGAGTGTTGCACCGTTTACCGGCCTGACAATAAATAATCGGATTAGTGAAAAAAAATTAACGAATAGATTTTGCCGGTAATTTTTTCTCGGCAGTGGCCAAAGCGATAAAACATGACCCAAAATAGTGACGTGCTCGGTATTTCCGTACCCATTGTAAACCTTTATTGCGACCTCATTGCTAAGTCGCAACCAATTCAACAGCATCCGTTTCCATCTACCACTGCCTTTTTTCAATTGTGCATTGTATTTATTCTTTCATTAGTTTGCGCCTGTAACTCTATAATCATTCTTAAAATATGATTGATAGCCACCAATCAAAATTACTATTTGTAATTAACCCAATATCCGGCGGAAAGGAAAAAACCGATTGGGAATCGGGAATAAAAGAATACTTCCATGGTTCTTCACTTGATATTTATTTCCATGGACTGAAAGGGGAAAATGATGCAATACTGCTGAAAGATCAGATTTCGAAATACCAGCCTGATAAAGTAATTGCCGTTGGAGGTGATGGCACGCTTAAACTCGTAGCTGAGCAGTTGTTAAATACCAATATGGCATTAGGAATTTTACCTGCAGGTTCAGCAAATGGAATGGCGAAGGAGCTGGGTATACCCGATGAGATTAATGATGCACTGAACGTAATACATAAAGGCACCATCAGGAAGATAGATGTAGTAAAAATAAATGATAATGAGATCTCGCTCCACCTGAGTGATATAGGTCTGAATGCATTACTTATAAAATACTATCAGAAAGGAAAAAAAAGGGGCATGTGGGGATATGCCAAAGCAATATTCAGAGTACTTTCTGAGCGGAGATACATGAGGGTAGAAATGCAAATACCCGGACAAAAGCTGGTTCGTAAGGCATTTATGGTAGTGGTAGCAAACACCAGGACTTACGGGACTGGTGCCATTATTAACCCGGAAGGAAATCTTTATGACGGAAAGTTTGAATTGGTAGTTGTAAAAAAATTATCTGTTCCCGAGCTGTTTAAAATGATCCTGACGCATCAATCTTTTAATCCCGAAAAAATTGAAACAATACAAACAGAACAAGTCGCTATTACTATTCCGCACAGATCCTATTTTCAGGTAGACGGGGAATACCGTGGCAAGGTAAGAGGGCTTGAGGCCAAAATTTTACCCGCATCCCTGAACATGCTATTGCCGATTCAATCGGATTCATACAAGTCTTAAAAAATCTTTTTAACAGGATGAGCAGGTTGATTTCGAGGAAAACTGACTTATAATATGAAAATTAAATTTCAAAATTTTCTTAAGACCATTACACTTAAGATTCTTGTTGTTGCTGTGTTGTTTGTAGCTTCTTTATTTTTATTTGCCGTAATTGCTGATGAGGCTGTTTTGGAAAATGAGAATCAATTCGATCAAAAAATATTCGGCATAATTTCTCCATATTCAACACCTAATTTTGTTCATGTAATGGAGAAAATTACTTTTTTCGGATCAGGTGAATTTCTCCTACCTGCTTACCTTTTGCTCGCATCCTATCTATTTATAAGAAAAAGATTCCGGGAGACAATAGACATTGCTGTAGTGGCATTAAGCAGCACCGCTTTAACCTTTGCCCTGAAGCAGTATTTTCACCGGGCAAGGCCAGACCTCTCTCTTATTAAACGCCTTACTACATTCAGTTTCCCCAGCGGCCATACCATCTCCTCTTTCATCCTGAGCTTTATTTTAATGTATGTAATCTCTAATACGGGATTGAAAAAAGGAATAAAATGGTTGCTCTACTTTTTACTATTATCGTACACGCTTTCGGTAGGACTAAGCCGAATTGTATTGCATGTTCACTATCCTACAGATGTACTGGCTGGCTATTGCTTTGCACTAGCGTGGCTTATTATAAGCTTTTGGGCACTGCAAAAAATACCTTTTACTAAAATTATTTCTAACCCGGTACGATGATTATATTTTAAACCGATGGATTCTTACATTGAAGAAAGAGCCATAATTTTCTGCCCGAAATTTCATAAAGGATTTACTGAAAAAATCCTGTTTGCATATTAACGTATATTATCAGCTACTTAAAAATTCAGAGAAATTAACAAGATACGTAACGATGCTATTTTTAAGCACATTAAATTTTCACTGTTACCTGCAGCTGGAAATTCTGAGGAGCTTCAAGTAATGCCGGCCGTATAGAGTAGGTGCGATTTAGTAAATTTTTAGAAATAAGGGATATTCGAACACTGCTGACTATATCATATGAAAGCCTGAAATCAATTATATAATCGCCATTCTTGTGGCGATTGCGCCATTCCTTTACTCCGGGTATTAATTCGGTAGGTTTTTCGAAAAGTGTTATCAATAATGGATCGGTACCTTCAAAAAATGGGTCTACGTTTACCATATAGCTATTGTACCTCATCTCAGCCCCTGCAGAAAATTTATTATAACTCAATTCAACGTTAAATTTTGCGGTTGTTTTAAAACGGTAATTTAAAATTTTAGTCTCATTTAATGAATCAACCTGCTGGTTTGAAAGCACGGTGCTGTTATTAATAATACTGTCAACCAGTTTTTTTTGCGTTCTGTTTATAGGAGATATAAAATCTATACCTGCTAATAAGTTTGTTTTCAAATTTCCAATATTTCCTTCACCAATTACAGATAGCTCAATACCGGTTATGGAAGCATTCCCGATGTTTATTGATTTAAATCCTACGAAAGAAAAATCGTAATCACCTGCCGTTAATTCAGGGGGGTAATATCCAAACTTGAATTCAATTAAATTACTGTAGCGTTGAGTAAAACCAGACAGGTCAAGATAACTCAGCCAATTGCCAATTTTCAACGCTTGTTTCAGGCCAATATCAGCGCTCCATCCTTTTTCGGGCTGTACACCAGGATTTGGAAAAATCTTTAAAGCACCAACAGACGTGCTTATATATTTTTCAGCGATAGAAGGAAAACGGTATCCCTGCCCGAATGAAGCACGCAGATACGTTCCTTTCAACAGTTGATAATTGATTCCGGCTCTGAACACTGGCCTAGAATTGCCTGTAAATGAATCGACCTTAAAAGTTTCATAGCGCAATCCTGCTACTGCATTCAGCCTTCCTATTTTTTTATCGACCTGCGTGAAAATAGCAAAATTACTTGCCAGATGGTTACCGTATAGTTCTGCAGTAACAACAGAATAGCTGCCCACTGCACCGGCCGTAAAACTGATATCGTGAAATATTATTTTCTGATACAAATACTGGCTGTAATACCAATTGGAAACAGCTCCCTGACTTGTGTTGTTATTATTTTTTGTATAAAAATATCTTAACCTTAAATCATGGTGGCCTCCGTTTGGCGAAAAAAAAGTTACAAAAGGATCCAGGTTAAACCGCGTATTTTTTCCTTCTGAAAGCGTAGTAGTTGACGTATCGAGTCCGCCGAGAGGTCGCAGTGCTCCGGTGGTATCATTTGCCCATAAAAAATAAGTCCCTGACTGGTAATACATCAAATTGGTATTGATGCCTGCAGAAAGACCTATATTTTTAAAACGATATCGTGTATTTGCATTTATCCGGCCACGCTGGGTAAATTCTCCTTCATGAAAGCTTGATTCGTTATATACATTGCCTCCCAACACTAAATCAAATTGATGGTAACGGCGGCTGTGGGAAAAATTTCCTCCATTAAAATAAGGCTGCTTATTTTGCCACCATATCAGATTTTTATCAGGCGGATTAATATATAAACCCTGAAAGATATTTATCCTGGTTTCTGGTTTCGAAACAGGGTAAGCAGTACGTATGTTGATTACACCATTTAATGCTGAAGATCCGTATAGTACCGAAGAGGCACCTTTAATAATTTCAACCTGGTTTAAATTTTCGATGGGCAGGAACTCCCATTTCACATCATTTGCATCACCAGTTAATTCCGGAATATCATCCACCAGAACCATTACACGACTGCCTGCTCCATATGAAAATCCGCTTCCTCCGCGAATGTTAGCTTGGTTGTCTATTATTGTAACCCCGGGCACTTTTTCAAGCGCCTGGTCCATGCTGATTGCATTCGTATTATGTATGAAATCTGGTTTCAAAACCTCCATGGAAACGGTTTCATCTGTAATCTGTTTATTGTATTTACTCGCACTTATTACTATTAAATTTAATTCACTCGTATCCTCGTTAAGGTCTGCATTCAGAATTAGTATTTGGTCGGGAATAAGAGAAATGGTTTTCTGCTGTTTTGCATACCCAAGGTGACTAAATGTTATAGTGTAATTACCTGCGTTTACTATTAATTTATAATTACCCAATGCATCAGTACTCGTTCCCTGACCATCCGCTGATCTCACTATAGCTCCTGTAATGGCTTCACCATTGCGACTGTTTTTTACTGAACCTTTCATTGTGGCTTCCTGAGAAAAACAACAGGTGCTACAATGCACCAATGAAAGAAAAATGCAGGCCAATCTTAAATACTCAAAATATATTTTCTTCAATAAATTGTGTTTCAATTTATATCCATTTAGGAATTATGAAGATAAAATTTATCAGTTTTCTAATATTATTAATTACCATAGCTCTGAATGTATAATATTATTTTTAGAGACATGAAAATCAGCTATAGGCATTCATAGCAATATCTGAATTGAATTACAAAAATTGAAAGTTTAAATTTGCGGTTAAAAATTATGAAGAAAACAAACTGGGCGGTGTTGCTTTTTTTGTGCTGTGGGTTTTTCAACATTTGCTGCATTCATCATCCTAAAGTGGAGGAACACAAAAATATTGATAGTATTTCCACTACTGCTGGTTCTTCTTCAAAGTATCCATTCTTGTATGATCTTGATCATCCTTCCCAAAAATTAAAATTACCGGATGCCTTAACAGAGATTTCCGGAATGGATGTTTATAAAGATGCAGAACTGGTTTGTAACCAGGATGAAAAAGGAAATGTGTATTTGTATGATGTTAATAAAGGAGAATTGGATAAACGCATTCCGTTTGCCAAGGACGGAGACTATGAAGGTATCGCTAATGTGAATGACACGATTTATGTTTTAAAAAGCGATGGAAAACTTTATCAGCTGATTAATTTTAATAAGCAAGACCAAAAGACGGTGGTTATAAAGACATTCCTTCAAAAAGAGAATAACACGGAAGGCCTTTGCTTTGATAAAAAAAATTACAGGCTCCTTATAGCCTGCAAAAGTGACCCGGGGGCAGGACTCAAAAATGTTCGCGCCATATATTCTTTTGATCTGAAAACAAAGCAGCTTTTACAAAAGCCGGTATTTACAATTTCCCTGGATTCCATAAAAAGATATATTGCCAAAGTTTCTCCAGCCGAATTTACCGCCGAAGAATTACGTGATATTATTGATGCAAAAAAAGGAGATGTAGCCTTCCAGCCGTCTGATCTTGCCATTCATCCCATTAGTGGTGATATTTATGTTATTGCTACAGTAGGGAAGCTAATGGTGATTTTACATCCTGATGGTACCATTGCTTTTATCAAGCAATTTTCAGCTACTGAGTTTAAGCAGCCTGAGGGAATAACATTTTTAAATGATGGAACCATGTTTATTTCTGATGAGGGCCGAAACGGGCTTGGCAACATTTTAAAATTTAATTACCAGTCAAAATGAAATACAGCAGCGGGATAAATATTTCTTTTCTTTCCAGATGTTTCGTTCGTAGTTTTTCTTCTTGTGTGTTCTTTCTTTTTTTTGCAGTCAATGCCTTTTGCCAGTATCCGGATTATACCGATTCCACTATTACCATTGCTGCCAGTGATAAATATCATGCTGAATTTTTAGGGAAAGTGTTGTTAGGAAACCATTACCGGAATATATGGTCGGCACCGGTTACACTTCACTATTTAGATATGGGCGTGGATGCAGGAGGATTAACCCCACTTAAACGGGGCGGAGGTCTTCAGACCAAATCCCTTCGGCTCATGGGCGCAGATAGCAATCAGTATGTAATACGAACCATTGACAAAGATCCATCTAAGACCGTTTCACATATTTTTCAAAACACCATTATTACCGATCTTATCCAGGATCAGATTTCTGCCTCACATCCTTACGCACCGTTAGCGGTTTCGAAACTTGCAGATTATGCTGGTATTTATCACACCAATCCCCAAATTTTATACATGCCCGATGATCCCCGTTTAGGGAAGTTCAGGAATGATTTTAAAAACAGGATGGTACTGTATGAAGTGAGGGAATTGAATTCACAGGATGTTGGTCAGGGTCCAGGAGAGCTAAAGAAAATTATCAGCACATTCGATCTGTATGATAAGATGCAGAAGAGCAGCGACAACCGTATTGATAGCCGGTTTGTGCTTCGCTCGCGGTTATTTGATATGTGGATCGGTGATTGGGACCGCCACGAGGATCAATGGCGGTGGGCCGAATTTAAGAGTGAAACGGGCAAGCTATTTCGCCCCATCCCCAGGGACAGGGACCAGGCATTTTTTACTTTCGATGGGCTGCTTCCTACATATGCAAGCCTCGATGTTGCTGCCACTCGTAAAATGCAGCGTTTCAGGCCGATGCCGGTTAGCATAAGCTGGTTTAATTATAATGCACGTTTTTTTGACAGGGCTTTCTTGCCATCTCTCAATCGTGAAGATTGGAAAGAAGTTGCTGATAGCTTAATGACAGCAATATCTGATGAAAATATTAATGATGCCTTTAAAACCTGGCCGGATACTATTTATAAATTATCTGCGCCAAGAATTATAAATGTCCTGAAAGAGCGAAGAAATAACCTTCCGGTTATGGCGGATAAATATTATGCCTTTCTGGCCCGTCAGGTAGATGTAGTTGGTTGTGATAAGGATGATTACTATGAGATAAAAAGGTCAGAGCCTAACGTTACCGATGTTTCCGTTTATCAGTATATGAACGGAGAAAAAGGGGACCTCACCTTTCACAGGATATTTAATGCGAAAGAAACAGAAGAATTAAGATTATACGGATTAGGAGGAAATGATGTATTTAACATTTCCGGCAAGGCAGATAAAACTTCTTTGCTGCGTATTATTGGGGGGAAAGGGATGGATAGTATTATTGATCACTCAACGGCTGGTGGATTTGGAAAGCGCACACGCATCTATGATTCCAGGGAGGGAAACTTTATCTCCCTAAATAACGATGCTGCAAACAAAACTTCAGATGATACCCTTTTGAATACCTACAATAGAAAGGAATTAAATTACACGTTTAATGGGTTAAATCCTGCTTTCGGTTTTAATATTGATGATGGGGTTTTTTTAGGTGTCAGTATAGCCCGGACTACTTACGGGTTCAAGAAATTTCCATACCAGAGTAAACAGATTTTTTCCGGTGGGTTAGCGTTTAGAACGGTTGCTTATAATTTTAAATACCGTGGTGATTTTACAGATGTTATCGGAAAAATGAATTTTGTAGTATCCGCTGATGTGCAGGCCCCGAATTTTCGTCAGAATTTTTTTGGTTATGGAAATGAAACTCCCCAGGATTCAGAGTTCCAGTATTATAGACTACGCATCAACCAGATTTTTTTATTTCCTTCTTTTGAGTTAGGATCAGGTAAGCTTCATTTTTTAATCGGTCCGCTGTATCAACAGGCAAAGCTCAGGCCGGATAACACTGATAAAGTAATAGATGCTCTTCCGTTTCTGCAGGAACAGGTTAACAAAAGAAGAAATTATCTGGGCTTTAATACCGAGTTGGAATTTCAAAAATTCGACCGTGATACATTACCCCATATCGGCTTCGGATTTTTTATGAATACCGGAAGCTTATTTGAGTTGAATGGAACATCGATAAATTTTGGATTCTTAAGAGGTAGTGTTGCACTCACCTATACTTTCTATAAACCCTTCCGTCTTACCATTGCTACCCGGTTTGGAGGAGGCCATAATGTGGGTGATTTCGCTTTTTATCAATCCAATAACATTGGCGGAAGAAATACGGTGAGGGGATTCCGGGGAGAGCGTTATTCCGGTCGCAGCGCATTGTATAATAACCTGGAGGCTCGGGTAAAGCTCTTTCATTTTAATGCTTATATCTTTCCTGCGGATATTGGTATTTTGGGTCTGGTTGACAATGGCAGAGTTTGGATTGACGGAGAGAGCTCGGATAAAATACACACCAGTTATGGCGGAGGCCTTTGGATAAGTCCCTTTGGATTAGCGGTGCTCACAATCACAGACTCCTTTTCTGATGAGCAGCCTAACGGATTATTGAATATAAAATTAGGTTGGTGGTTTTAAAACTGATTGGAAGTTTCTAACGATAAGTAATAAAATAATCATTTGTTTTTCCTATTAAAAACATATCTTTGCCGTCCTAAAAAAACCAAATTCAATCGATTTCATGCTTAACAATTATGAAACGGTAATTATTTTTTCTCCTCTTCTTTCCGAAGAAGATATAAAAAAAGGAATTGCCAAGTATACCAAACTCGTTGCGGATTCAGGTGCAGTTATCGTAGAGGAAAGGACGTGGGGACTGCGTCAAATGTCCTATTCTATTAAGGGCAAGAGTAATGGCATTTACTACATACTCGAATATGCGGCAACAGCTCCCTTAGTTCAGAAAATAGAAATTGAATATAAGCGCGATGAAAACATATTGCGTTTCCTCACCGTAAAGCTTGATAAGTTTGGGATAGATTACAACGATCGCAGGCGTAGAGGTTTGGTTGGTAAGGATAAGAAAAAAGAGGTTAAACAAGAAGATTCCTTAATTCCTGCAGCAGGAGAAAAAGTGGCTTAATCAATGGCAATCAAAAGCAATAAAGATATTAAATACCTTACTTCACCCAAGGTGGTGAAGAGAGCAAAGAAATATTGCCGCTTTAAGAAAAACGGCATCAAGTATATCGATTACAAGGAAACCGAATTCCTTCTCAAATTTGTAAATGACCAGGGTAAAATGCTGCCACGGCGTCTCACCGGTAACTCCTTAAAGTACCAGCGGAAAGTCTCTCAGGCTGTTAAACGTGCCCGCCATCTTGCATTAATGCCTTATGTTACTGACCTTTTAAAGTAAATAGTTATGGAAGTTATTTTGTTACAGGATGTCGATAAGCTCGGAAAAGAAAACGAGATGGTGAAAGTGCGTCCTGGTTATGCACGCAATTACCTTTTGCCTTCCAAATTGGCTGTAATTGCCGATTTGGGTCAAAAGAAAATGCTGGATGAGCGTATGAAGCAGGAAACCCGGAGAGAGGATAAGCTGCTAAAGCAGATCAGCAGCGTGGTTGACGTGCTGAAAAATACAAAGTACACGGTTGGCGCAAAAACCGGTACCAGCGGCAAGATATTCGGTAGTGTAACCACGCTTCAGCTATCTCATGCTATTAAAAAACAGTCCAACATCTCAGTAGATCGCAAAAAAATTATGCTTCCTGAAGACATAAGCATGCTTGGGGATTATAAGGCCAATATTAACCTGCATAAGGATGTAAATGTGGAAATAAATTTTGAAGTGGTGGCAGAGTAAGTCCTCTTTCTTTTTGCGAAATAGGCCACTTTAACCCTTATTATAATAAAATACTGCTAATCATAAGGTTTGGGGCCATTCCAATCTTTAGCTTCCAATGAAAACTGATCTTATTTTGGGGCAAAAAATCTTCAGAAGTATTTCATTCAGGAAAGACGCCATTTCCGAACATAGGAATGCGCAATTGTTGGTTCAGCAACGATACAGATGGATTCACATGGTTGTTGTTCACCCACCGGATGTGATGGTAAAGTCGTTGCGCATGTTTCACTGAAAAATAAGCACGGGAAAGGATGAAAATCAGAATCTTTTTCATCTTTAGTTTTTAAAATTTATACTGCAATGGTTTCTTCCTCGTACCTTGATACAGATAATATCCCATCAAGCTCCCTCAGCCGGTCCATTAACTGGTTAAGATGAAGGGTATCCTTCACAAAGATTTTAATGGTGCCTTCAAAAATTCCGTCCTTAGTATCAATTGTTATCGACTGCATATTCACTTTCAATTCTCCACTGATCACATTAGTAATTTTATACATCACTCCAACATCATCTATACCGGTGATTTTCAGTCCTGTAAGAAAAGCAAGCTGATGCTGTTTGGTCCATTTTGTCCGCACAATATCGTAGCCATACTTTGATATGGCATTGATTGCCTTTGTGCAATTCGTTCTGTGGATTTCTACCTCTTTGTTTTTATTCACATAACCAAATACATCATCCCCAGGAATAGGCTTGCAGCAACCAGCCAGGTTGTAGTCCACCGTTTCAGTTAAATCGCCAAACATGAAAAGGCTTGCATTGGAGATCAGCTTATTTTTAATGGCCAGCTCCATATTTTCATTCACAGGTTTTGATTGATCCTTCAACTCTATATTATCACCGATATGGGTAAAGTGGTCCATGTCACTGAACTTAAAATTACCGACGCCTATGCTATAAAAAAGGTCGTGTGTGGCAGAAATTTTAAAATACTCCAGCACTTTACTCAGGTTATGCGTATTAAAGGCAACTTTCTTTTCCTGGAAAATTTGCTCCAGCGCTTTTCGGCCTATTTCTATAATCCGCTTGCGCTCAATCTTGATAACATCTTTTATTTTTGATTTTGCCTTTGCAGTTACTGCATACTGCAACCAGTCTTCTGCAGGTTTTTGCTTTTTCGATGTCAGTATTTCCACCTGGTCGCCGTTATTTAGCTGGTAGCTGATTGGTACAATTTTATGGTTGACTTTAGCTCCAATACAGCGGATGCCAATATCAGAATGGATTTCAAAGGCAAAATCAAGCACCGAAGATTTAGCCGGAAGAATTTTTAATTCTCCCTTGGGAGTAAATACATAGATCTCTTCTGCAAAAAGGTTCAGCTTAAAATCATCAATAAAATCAAGCGTGTTTGTATTCGGATTTTCGAGCAGGTCACGTATTTTCCGAAGCCATTCGTCTATGGCGGTATCCGAACTTTGTTTCTCTTTATATTTGTAATGCGCCGCATATCCCTTCTCCGCAATCTCGTTCATTCGCTCCGTCCTTATTTGCACTTCAACCCAATTACCATTCGGCCCCATTACCGTGGTATGGAGCGCTTCGTAGCCATTTGCTTTGGGATTTGAAATCCAATCCCGTAACCGGTCGGGGTTTGGGCGGTATACATCTGTAACTATCGAATATACACGCCAGCAATCCGTTTTTTCATTCTCATAAGCTGACTGGATGATGATCCGAATGGCAAACTTGTCATAGACCTCATGAAAAGGAATACTTTGTTCCCGCATCTTTCGCCAGATGGAATAGACTGTTTTAAGCCGTCCATAAATTCGAAAATTAAAAGCCTGTGCATTAAGCGCAGCCTTCAGGGGCTCGATAAATTCATGGATAAAAAGATCTCTTTCCTTTTGCGATTCAGTTATTTTCTCAGAGATCTGGTTGTAGATTTTCGGTTCACTATACTTCATCGACAAATCTTCCAACTCCGATTTTATTTCAAACAATCCCAGACGGTGAGCCAAAGGCACGTATAAATATATAGTCTCAGAGGCAATTTTAATTTGCTTATCCCTGGGCATAGAACCCATGGTTCGCATGTTATGCAACCGGTCTGATAATTTGATGAGGATAACCCGCACATCTTTGGAAAGCGAAAGCATGATCTTTCGGATATTCTCGGCCTGAATGTAGCCGTGTACATCGAAAATCACCGAAATCTTGGTCAAGCCATCAATAATTCCAGCAACAGTTTTTCCAAATTCACGCTCAATATCTTCAAGAGTTACTTCGGTATCCTCTACAGTGTCATGAAGCAAAGCACATATCACTCCAATGGCACCAAGGCCAATTTCACTGGTTGCCACTTGGGCTACTGCTAACGGATGCAGGATATATGGCTCTCCTGACTTTCGCCTCATATCTTTATGTGCATCAAATGCAACTTCAAAAGCAAGACGAATCATTTTACGGTCACCTTTTTGAAGCTGCGGCTTAAGAGAATGGAGTAACCTCCGGTATTGCTGCAGAATAATTTTTTTTTCGCTTTCCTGTATGGTAGTTACGGGCTGATCCATGTGTATCAGGTAAACTTAAAAGAATTAAAGGGTTTCTTTATGAGATAAAACATGGAAAATAGGTGACGTTTAAAGATACGCATGTTGACAATTAATTGCTGCTGTATGGACAGATTTAATTTAAATCAATATTTTTGTTATAAACTTGGATAAGGTAGTTGTGAATATGAAACAGAAAATAAAAATAGTAATAGCAGATGATCATCAAATTTTCATTGAAGGAATTAAAGCCCTGATTAAAGAGAACGATCCGGTATCTATGGTAGGTGAAGCAAGGGACGGTGAAACATTAATGCAGCTTTTAAAAATTAAAAAGCCAGATGTTGTCCTGATGGATTTGAACATGCCCCGAATGAATGGCATTGAAGCTACCCGTCAGATAAAAGCTCTTTATCCCCTGGTTCGCATTATTGGGCTTACTATGCATGACGATACCTCGAATATTTCTGATATGATGAAAGCAGGGGCATCCGGCTATTTATTAAAGACTACCGGTAAACAGGAATTGATTGGCGCTATTTCACGCGTAAATAAAGGGGAGAAATATTTAAGCAATGAGGTATCAACCAAGCTGCTTGAAAGCATGTTTACAGAAGAGTCGGAAAAAGTGATGCCTGTTCAAAGCCGGAAGGTAGAATTTACAAAACGCGAAATGGATATTATTCGCCTCATTGCACAAGAACTGACCAATGTGGAAATAGCAGCAAAGTTGAATAACAGCCCTATGACTATTATTACTCATAGGAAAAATCTATTGCGGAAGCTAGGTGTAAAAAATACTGCCGGGCTGGTTAAATATGCTGTTCAGAACGGACTATTAGAATAATTTCCTTCGTCCAATTAATCTCTTTGTTGCACTTGTATTGAGCAACTTTCAAAATTAAATGTAGGTAATCAGATCTCCATCACTAGCTTTGCTTTGCCTCAGCTTAACTGCTGTAGTGTTAATAAAATAAATTTCTACAGATTGAATAATTTATTAAAAAGTTACCTATTTTTGGGTAGTTAATTAAGTAATACCGCTCAGGGTCTACTTCCATTTAGTCGGAAAGTTTTTGGTGTTTTACTTTCTGATGATTGTCCTGATACAATTCCCCCTCGGAAGCCCTTGAGCGGTTTTAAATTCTTCACCGATACAATTCCAAAAAAGGTGATCAGCTATTCGTAACACTATTCAATTAGGTTTCACTAACTTTGCGCGCCTCTTTAAAAAGTAGTTATGCGGATATGGCGTAATTGGTAGCCGCGTCAGACTTAGGATCTGATGCCGAAAGGCGTGGGGGTTCGAGTCCCTTTATCCGCACAGAAGATATTTAATGGTGGTTTTAAATCACAAGCATTAATAAATCGTCTCCATTATCATACTATAAAAAATTGTTATCCTCGTGAATATTACCGAAGAAAAGATCGGAGAAAACCATGTAAAGCTGGTTATAAATCTGGATCCTGAAGATTACATGAACAAGGTGGAGGGTGAGATTAAAATATTGCGGAAAAAATTAACGCTCGATGGATTCCGGCCGGGAAAGGTACCCGAGGGTATTGCTAAAAAACAATATGGTAATACAGTATTGGCGGAACAGTTGAATAAAATTATTCAGGACTCTGTATTCGGCTATATTGACGAAAAAAAGCTCAGGATCATGGGACAGCCTTTGCCTTTTGAAATTCGAAATCAGCAAATAGATATTTACCATCCTGACAAATACGCTTTCGGATTTGAAGTAGGTTTAATTCCGGACTTTGAGTTACCTCCAATAGATCAGAAAGAGTTTGAAAAAAAAGTGATACGAATTTCAGATGAAATGATAGATGAAGAAATACAGCGTATTCGATCCGTATACGGTGAACGCTCTTATCCTGAAACTGCAGGACCTGATGACATTTTAAATGGTGAATGGAAGGAACTGGGTGAAGATGGCGGAATAAAAGAAAACGGTATTTTATCTTCCTCCTCTTTTTCGATTACTGTTATTAAGGATGATGTAATAAAACAGGTGCTTGTTAATTTAAGAAAAGAAGAATCGACAAGCATTAATATCAGAACAGCTTTCGGTAACGATATGGAACTTATTATCCATAACATTCTGAAAATTGACCACCACCAAGCTGATCAAATGAATGACCACTTCCAATTCTTGCTTAAAAATATTATACATATAGATAAAGCTGAGATTGGCCAGGCCCTTTTTGATAAGGCATTCAAAGGCAATTCAGTCACTTCTGAAGAGCAAATGAAAGAGAAGATCAAGGAAGATTTACAAAAAGAATATGAGCGTTACTCTCTGGCTGATCTTGACCGAGGTGTTCAGGCATATTTAATCAGGGAGACAAATATGCAATTACCGGTTGGATTTATACGAAAGCTAATAAATACAACTAAAGAAGAGGGACAGGCAGATATTGATGATCATGAATTAGAGCACTATGTTCAACAGGCAAAACGGGATCTTATTCAGGAACGCATTGCCCGGGAATCAAATATAAATGTTACAGAAGAAGAATTAAAGCATCGCGCAAAACAGGATATTTCCAATTATTATAAGCAGCCATCTGATTTAGAAAATGATGGAGGTCCTCTGGACCAGCTCGCAGATTCTTTGATAAAGGATGAAAAATATGTACATAAAATCCGCCAGGAAGTCCTGAACTATAAAATATCTGATGTGTTAAAAACAAAAATCACCATTCAGGAGAAAGAAGTAGATCAGCATGATTTTTTTCACCAGTAAAAGAATATTAGGGTATGAATGACAATAATGAATTCGCGAAATATGCGGTGCATCACCGCGGTATGAGCAGTATGCATCTTGAAAAATATACTTCGCGTCAAATCTCCAATTTAACGCCATACATCATAGAAGAACGTCCAATGAACGTTGCTTCCATGGATGTTTTTTCTCGCTTAATGATGGACCGCATCATTTTTATGGGCGACCCTATTAATGATTATGTTGCGAGCGTAATACAGGCGCAGCTGCTTTTCCTGGAGTCTACCGATGCAAAGCGCGATGTGCAACTGTATATTAACAGCCCGGGCGGTTCTGTATATGCCGGCCTTGGCATCTATGACACCATGCAAATTGTGGGTCCTAATATTGCTACTATATGTACCGGTATTGCGGCTTCCATGGCAGCGGTATTACTCAGTGCGGGAACCAAAGGCAGCCGTACTGCATTAAAACATTCACGGGTAATGATCCATCAGCCAATGGGGGGCGCAGAAGGACAGGCAAGTGATATAGAAATTACGGCAAGAGAGATTGGAAAATTGAAGCGTGAGCTGTACGATATTCTCGCTTTACACACTGGCCAGCCTTATGATAGGGTTTTAAAGGATGCTGACCGGGATTACTGGATGCTTGCGGAAGAAGCAAAAGAATATGGAATGATAGATGAAGTTCTGGTTAAAAGCAAAAAGAGCATTTAGAATTTTCTCTTTAATTTAGAAGAAACCGTCAAAAGCTTTTGTAATAATCTTTTAGAAATAGCTTACAAAACAGAAATGGCTCTAAAAAAAACACCCGAAAAATGTTCGTTTTGCGGACGAAAAAAAGAAGATACGCTAATCCTGATTTCTGGGCAGGAAGCATTTATCTGTGAAAACTGCGTGGACCAGGCACTCGGCATTATAGATGAAGAGCTTGGCCACAGAAAGCATACAGGGGATTTTACATCGCATCCGCAATTTAAAACACCACAGGAAATCAAGACTTTTCTGGATCAATATGTAATAGGTCAGGATGATGCAAAAAAGGTATTGGCAGTAGCCGTCTATAATCACTATAAAAGGTTAAACCATATCGGCAAAGATGATGTGGAAATTGAAAAATCAAATATCCTTTTGGTGGGTGATACCGGTACTGGAAAAACATTACTTGCGCGTACCATTGCAAGATTTTTGAATGTCCCTTTTGCTATAGTTGATGCCACTGTTTTTACGGAAGCAGGTTATGTGGGCGAAGATGTGGAAAGTATTCTAACCCGGTTGCTTCAGGCTTGTGATTATAACGTATCGGCAGCTGAAAAAGGAATAATATACATCGATGAGATAGATAAGATTGCCCGGAAAAGTGACAACCCTTCTATCACCCGCGATGTTTCGGGAGAAGGAGTACAGCAGGGGTTGTTGAAATTACTGGAAGGAACAGATGTGCTTGTTCCGCCTCAGGGTGGAAGAAAACATCCGGAGCAGAAAATGGTAAAAGTAAATACCACACAGATTCTCTTTCTGTGCGGTGGAGCATTTGAGGGTATCGATAAAATTATTGCAAGGCGTAACAAGGCGCATGTCATCGGGTTTAAAGCAGACGATGAACGCGAAAGACTTGACCGGAGTAACTTGATGCAATACGTTACTCCGCAGGATGTAAAACAATTCGGTCTTATTCCTGAGCTCGTGGGCCGTGTTCCGGTTGTAACATACCTGGAGCCATTGAATAAAGAATCATTGAAACGTATTCTTACGGAACCTAAAAATGCCCTTGTTAAACAATACAGGAAACTGTTTGAGATGGAAGGAGTGGAGCTTTCCTTTGAACCCGAAGCACTCGACTACATCGTGGATCGCGCGATTGAATATAAATTAGGTGCGCGCGGCTTGCGTTCCATCTGCGAAGCTATCATGACTGAAATAATGTTTTCAATACCCTCACAAAAAGATTTAAAAAGGTATTGTTTAACCTTAGAGTTTGCAGAAGCAAGAATTACAAAATCAAAATTGCGGTTATTGAAGGTAGCTTAAGCTAAAAAGATACTACCCTAATTCAGAATATTCCGTTGCCTTCTATACACTTTAGATTGAACAAACCCTCCGAGGAATTTCTTGTCTGCAACCTCTTTAAATTTTATGGAATTCACAATCCTGTTATAATCCGGAAGTTCACTGGCAGCAATTCTAGCAGTGATCCTGAAAAACCGGTACATAAACCACAGTATTCCCTTCTGCAAATAATTTTGGGTCTGAAAAAAATCGGCAAAGAGCCACATCCCATTTTGCTTTAATTGCTTTGTAATAGCTTCTGCAAATTCTTCCGCGGTTTTCTGTTTCATGCAATCGATCACGAAGAAGCTGGTGACTGCATCGTACTCTGTTTTTGCAGGAATATTCCGGTGATCTCCACAGATGAAGCGGACCTGATTCCTGAAATTTATCTTTAATTTCTCTTCTGCAATTCCAACCATCTTTTCAGAAGGGTCAATAAAATCGACCATTAATTCTTCCCGCTCTGATAGCAGCTCATTTAAAATATTTCCGGTGCCGCCTCCCATGAGAAGCAGCCTTCCTTTTCTCGGAATAAAATGCAGGAAGGCACGTTTGGCATTTTTCAGATTATTTCCATAAACCAAAAAGGCAAGGGCATCATAATAGGAAGCGATATAATCAAAAGAAGAAGGCAAAAGTGTTTCGGAAAGCGAATTGCAAATTTCAGAATAAACTTAACTTAAATGAAGTGAATTCAATTTATTGATAATCACTATTTCATCATTTGCAGGGCGAGAAACGAAGAACATTATTTAATTTTTTATTCAGCTAACCATGAGCCGATATTGTTTCAGAAACTTCTAAAACTTTACAAGCTTGTATTAAAAACATTACTGTTATTCAGCAAAATGCAATGAATTCTAACGTTTAGGATAAGGTTACAAAAAAGATAGTAGAAAAAGAATTGTGACAACCCGATCTCAGCTTAGCTCTTACAGCATGGCGTATACTTATACGGTGCTAATTCAATTGCCTATTACTTATTCAATTGCAAAAATGTTGTCACACTGAGTTAATCCAAGTGTATGGCGAGCTCAAAAAATTGTTGTCTACTACATATTGCAAATTCATTATTAAAGAACTAAGTGACGGGATTTACGTCTTGTACTATTAGTAATTCTTTTTAACAATTATTTACTCTGCTTTTTCTTTTATTGGATTCACAGGAAAATTAATTGTCCCGAGAAATACATAAAAATGCAATAGCTCCTCTTTCCCTATCTTCGATTAACAAACCATTCCCATGAAAAATTTTTCCATCGTTACCTTTAGTTTTGCTGTTTGTTTGCAGGGCATCAGCGCTTAGCAGGCTGTTATCAATTATTGATCAATAAATTAAACGGGTATAAAAGAAATTGTGTGCATATGAGCAGAAAATTTTTTCTGATATGGTTACTACCGATCTATTGCTTTTTATTAAAATCTAATTTTTGCTTTGCAATTTCGGGAGATACAACTTTAAGAGTGCTGGTAGTGATTGCACATCCTGATGATGAAAGCAGCGCCTCCTGTACCATCTACAAAATTACCCATCAGCTTCACAGTGTTGTGGATTTGGCCGTGATCACTAATGGTGAAGCCGGATATAAATATTCTACGCTTGCCGAAGATTATTATGGACTTAAGCTTACAGATCCAGAGGTAGGCAGGGAATATCTTCCCCGCATACGCAAAGAAGAGCTGATGAATGCAGGAAAAATTATCGGCATTAATAATTACTTTTTCTTCGACCAGAAAGATGATAAATATGGCTTGAATCCAAAATCACCTTTGGATACTTTCTGGAATACATCATGGGTAAAGCAACACCTGCATGATATAATAATCACAGCCAGGTACGATTATATTTTCTGCCTTCTTCCTGAAAGTGGTACACACGGTGGCCATAAAGCAGCCACCATTTTGACACTTCAAGCAGTGAAAGAATTGCCGGTTAGTCAAAGACCCATCATCCTTGGTATCAGCGGACGATCTAAAGGAGATACCGCCCTTATGAAATACAGCGACTTCGACGAGCTGCAGGAATATCCTATTACAAAAATAAACCACAGTGCACCTGTTTTCTCTTTTGACCGAACGCAAAAATTCGGATATAAAGACGCTCTTGATTATCGCATTATTTATAATTGGGAAATTGCCGAACACAAATCACAGGGCACCATGCAAACCTTCATGAACAAAGGAGATTATGAAGATTTTTATTATTTCGATTTAAATGCCAGCGGAGGCATTCAAAAAACAAAGATGCTCTTTGAAAGGTTAAAGGTTAATCCCTATCCCACTAAAGTTTATTGATGGCGGAGAAACAAAAAGAGAACCTGATCCGGGGTTTAGGGCTTATGCAGGCTACTGCAATTAATATGATCGATATGGTGGGTATCGGGCCGTTCGTCACCATTCCATTTATTATTGGAGCTATGAATGGCCCGCAATGCATCATCGCCTGGCTGCTCGGCGCCTTTCTTGCCTTCATGGATGGCTCTGTCTGGAGCGAGATTGGAGCCGCCATGCCGATGGCTGGTGGCAGCTATAATTTTTTAAAAAAAATTTATGGTGAAAAAAAGTGGGGGCTGTTACTGTCATTTCTCTATATCTGGCAAACTATAATTCAGGCACCTCTTGTAATTGCCTCAGGCGCTATTGGATTTGCCCAATATTTTCAATACCTGGTCCCCTTAAACGATATTCAGCAAAAAATTATTTCCGGCTCGCTGGTAATCATTCTTTATTTTTTATTAAACAGGAATATTATTTCGGTGGGAAAACTTTCGGTTTTTCTTTGGGTAGGTGTTATTTTAACCATTGTATTTTTAATTGTCGCGGGACTTACACATTTCAATGCATCGCTTGCCTTTGATTATCCTGAAGGGGCTTTTAATTTGAACTCACTTTTCTTTTTGGGTTTGGGAAGTGCATCTGTCAAAACCGTTTACTCCTATCTCGGCTACTATAATGTCTGCCACCTTGGGGGAGAAATAAAAAACCCGGAAAAAAATATACCGCGCAGCATCTTCATCTCCATTGCAGGAATTGCCGTTTTGTATATTCTTATGCAATTGTGCGTGCTTGGTGTAATTCCATGGCCACAGGCAAGAGATTCAAAATTTATAGTGAGTCTATATTTTGAGACTCTTTTCGGAAGAACTGCTGCTGTAATTGCAACGATAATGATTCTATGGATCGCATTGGCGTCTTTATTTGCAGTGATGCTCGGTTATTCAAGAGTACCGTATGCCGCTGCAGTGGATGGAAATTTTTTTAAAATATTTGCTCACGTTCATCCTAAGAAAAAAATACCACATATTTCCCTTATGATGCTTGCCGGCATTGCGTTTATATTCAGCTTGCTTTTTCGTTTAAAAGAGATCATCACTGCGATTATAGTAATGAGAATCCTGGTGCAATTCATTGGCCAGTCTGCAGGTGTAATATATTTGCGGTTCAAAAAAGACCGGATATATTTACCATATAAGATGTGGCTTTTTCCGATACCTGCCATTTTAGGAATAACTATCTGGCTTTTTATTTTCCTTTCTTCAGGTTGGGAATATATTTTAGGCGCAATAGGTATAATTTTTTTAGGTATTGTTGTTTTTCTTTTCAGAGCCCGAATAAATCAATCATGGCCTTTCCTGGTTGCAACACTGAATAATATTTAAGAACTGAATTTTAAATCTTTGGTGGCAACCTTTTCGTAGATTTCTCCTTATTTATGAATTCCCAAAGAATTGGTGCTCTTTCGCTGTTACTTGTTTTATTTACCTCGCTTTTAGCACAGTCACATCCGGTTGCCTATGATTTTGCCAATATGTCGAGAACGGATGTGGGTCTTGCATATTTGCTGCTTGGTTTTCAGCACATCATTCCTTATGGGACCGATCACATTTTATTCGTGACAAGCATTTACCTCCTTAATCCAAAACTTAACAAGGTAATCTGGCAGGCTACAGCTTTTACCGTAGCCCATTCCATTACATTGGGTCTTGCTATGTATGGTGTAATAAAGCCTCCTTCAGAAATTATAGAGCCGGTGATTGCCTTATCTATTGTGCTGGTTGCTGTAGAGAACATTATTACCCAGCAGCTTCATCCCTGGCGAATTCTTATCATTTTCATGTTCGGGCTGGTTCATGGAATGGGATTCGCGAGTGTTTTACTCGGCCTTGGGCTTCCACAGCATGAATTTGTAACAGGTTTAGTCGCTTTTAATCTGGGAGTAGAATTTGGTCAGGTAACAGTAATATTAACCGCATTCTTTTTGTTTGGAAAATGGTTTGGCAGCAAGGAATGGTACCGCCACAGGATTGTTATCCCACTATCTGTAATTATTGCACTCATTGCATTGTATTGGACGGTTGAGCGTGTAGCAGGAACGCTCGGTTATACCTGATAGCGTTAATTGTTGTTACTGATTTCCTTGAGCTTTTATTATTCCGGTAACCAATCAATATAATGTATACCTATACATTAAATTAGCAGTTGTTCGCTTTCATTCCTCATCTCTATTCTCATTTCATGAAAAATATATTTACGGTTCTTATTACATGCATTTTAACTGTTTCCGGAAAAGCGTATCCACAATTTCAATTTATTGCTCCACAGCCCGGATCCCTCTATCACAATCCGGAAAGGACCATTGTTATACGTGATGGAAGGCCCATAGTTGAATCATCACTTCATTGTAAAAATCTGTTTACTATTAGAGGATCATCGAGTGGCAACCACGAATTTGAAACAGTATTGGCGAACGATAAGAAAACAATTATTCTGAAACCAAAAGTTTCTTTTGCTTTTGGGGAAAAAGTGACTGTTACAATTAGTCCGGGAATACAAACAACCGATGGCAGAAAGGCAGACGGCTACCTGTTTGACTTCAGCATCCATCCTGAATATACAGCAAAGCAGCAGAAGGAAATTTCTGACGCAAGGTGTAAGTCTATGGCCGAGGAGCGACCTTGTAATTTTTTATCTGCCGATATTCCGGACAATAAAATAATGCCGGACCTCACCATCTTGACGAATACCAATCCCGCGCCGGGAGATGTATTTTTTGACAACTATAGCGGAATCGATGCCAAGACCGGGAAAAACTGGATCATTAGAAGTAATGGAGATTCTGTTTTTGAAAAGGAAAATCACAGTGCCGTAAATGATTTTAACCTCAATCACAACGGATACATTACCATGTTCAATTATTATGATGGAGGATTTGATGTAATGGATTCTTCATACCACCGGATTGGCACATACCATGCGGCTAATGGTTACCAAACGGATGAACATGATTTTCAGATTTTTAAAAATGGTACTATGTTCCTGATAGCAGACGATTATCAGTATGTAGATTTATCTGTTTACGATTCGAGCTACAGCTCTAATGCTTTAGTGAAACAAAATATTGTTCAGGAGCTGGATCTGGATAGTAATGTAATTTTTGAATGGAGAAGTCTTGATCATATTGAAGTACCTGAAGCGTTGCACATTAACTTATCTTCCTTTTTTTTATTTGTAGACTATGTTCACGCAAATGCTATCGAAAAGGCTGCGGACGGCAATATTTTACTTTCATGCCGGCACCTTGACCAGGTGAATAAAATTGATGTAACCACTGGGCAATTTATTTGGCGATTAGGTGGTGTAAAAAATGAGTTTAGTTTCATTAATGATTCTGATCAGTTTAATTATCAGCATGATATACGGGAGCTTCCCAATGGTCACCTTACCTTATTTGATAATGGCAATTATCACATTCCGCATATTTCTTACGCTAAAGAATACGAACTGGATACTGAAAAAATGGAAGCAACTTTGGTTTGGAACTATCAGCATCCTAAAATAGACACCAACTTTGTAGCAAGTTCTTTTATGGGAAGTGTACAGCGATTATCAAATGGTAATACGTTTATCAATTGGGGAGGAATTATATATGGCGAAAATTTGCCTAACATAACGGAGGTAGATACAGGTAAAAATATTGTGTGGGAAATGAGGTTTACAGATCCCTATTATGAGCTAATTTACCGGGCTCACCGCTATGAATGGGATCCCTGTGCACGACCATCCGTCAAATTACTGAGAACGACAGATATCACTTCCACTTCTGCTAAGCTAAATTGGAGCTTCGCGACCGGTGCTAAAAAATATACAATACAATATCGTATTGCGGGAAAAATGGATTGGCAGAAAACAAATGCCATGGGATCACTTACCTATAAAACACTGAAAAACCTTCTGCCGGCTACTAACTATGAATGGCAGGTGGCTTCCGTATGCGATATTGGCGGCAATACAAAATCCGGCTTCAGCCTCTTAAAAAAATTTACTACCTCTTCGGAAAAGGATTTTATAAATGCTCATGCAGCGTCTGGGATCAGCATTTTCCCTAATCCCGCTACGAGTCAATTATATGTACGTTTCAATTTAACCTTTCCTACATCTGTTCAGGTCCGATTTTTCAATATTCTGGGTGAAGAAAAATTATTGTTAAAGCAAAGCATAGAATCGGACCAGCAATTGATTCCTATTTCCATTCAGCAATTGCCTTCAGGAATCTATTTTGTTGAATGTATAGCAGGTTCCGAAAAAATTGTGCAACAAATAGAAGTACAATAATTTTTATTTGTGCTGAATTCCGATCTTCCAAGTCATTGCTTCTATCTCTGAAATAATTTACCTGCCAATGAGTTTATTTAAACACATTAATTTTGCGGAGAAAGAAGTGGTTTTGAAAAATAAATTTTCAATAGGTGATAAGGTCTTTCTGATACATTCGAAAGAAGAAGCCACGATAACAAAATTAGAGGGCTCTTCGATGCTGTATGTGCAGGTGGATGGTATGGAAATTCCTGTCTTTTACGATGATATTTCCAGGGATATACCCCTGGAAAGTAAAGATTTAAAAGTTCCTGTACAGGCCACCGTAAAAAATTCTGACAACCGAGTCCTTCTCAATAAAAAGAATAGCGGTGTATTTATCTGTTTCTTTCCTCTTAAAGAAAACATTGGTGATCTCAGGGCATTCGATATTTATTTATTGAATGATACAGAGCATGCCTTATCATTTTCGTATAATTTTTTTTTAGGTGGAAATCTTCATTTCACTCTTTCCAAAATTGCATTACCAAATCAGCCTGTTCTTATGCATCAAATAGAATATGATCTGCTGAACGACATGCCATTTATAGATCTGACTTTCAGGGATGTCATGAATAAGTTTATAAATGGCGTTGTCAGGCAAAAGATAAAACCCCAGAATTTTTTTAATAAATTAAATAAAGCTCCTCTGTTGGAGGGTGAGATGTATTTGTATAAAGCTGCAATATCTCAGATCGAGAGAAAGAAAGAGATCATAAAAAAAGAGGAGGTAGAGGATATTTTTTTTGATCCTGAAATTTTAAAACAATTGATGAGTACTTCTGCTGAAAGCAAGGACCATGAAATTTCCCCTGCGGTGAGTGAGGTGGATCTGCATATCGAGGAACTTGTGCATGACCATGCTCTAATGCCAAACTCTGATAAGATTCAGGTTCAGCTTCGCACCTTCGAACAGACACTGGAACGTGCCATCGCAAACCATGCAAACAAGCTTTATATTATACATGGTGTGGGAAGTGGCAAATTAAAAAATGAAATTCATAGGTTGTTAAAAACTTACAGGGAAGTAAAATCTTTTAACAATGATTATCATCCTAAGTATGGCTACGGCGCCACCGAAATTTTTTTAAGATAATCCGGTATCCAGTTATTCTTCTCCAATTTATAACTCTGTAAGATTTGGGGATTATTACATATTCTGTAATACTACTTGTGCTACTGTTGTAACTTTAGACTTGGTTTAATTTAATGTTCATTGAAAAAAGGCTGCAGGTGAGGCATTCGTTCCGAATTAATTTCGGGAAGGAAAGTCCGGACAGCACAGAGCGCCGCACCACCTAACGGGTGGCTGTTTTAATCGAAACACGAGACAGTGCCACAGAGAATAACTTCCCTGATGCAAACCAGGGTAAAGGTGCAAACGTGAAGTAAGAGCTCACGCTTCAACGTGGTAACATTTTGAAGGGGTAAACCTTGCGGGCTGTAAGGTCAAATATGTTCTGAATTCTTTCTTTAGGGAAAGAGGTTTAGTTGCTCGCTGAACGTATTGAAAGATACCATCAGGATGGGTAGACCGCTACATCTCTGCGGCGACGCAGAGAGCAGATAAATGAATGCCATCCAATGCAAATTGGAGACAGAATCCGGCTTATGATCCTGCAGCTTTTTTTAAAGATTTTATTCGATATGAATTATTGCTTTAATCGTACTACCCGAAGAGGTATGGCCAGTAAATATCTTTTGCTGGATCAACTTTCATAAAAAGAAACACCAAAATCCGGAATATTAAACATCAACCCTTATTTTTCAATAATAAGCTTTTTACCGGCGACTAATTTTTCATTCACTATCAGGTCACAGATGTATATGCCACCATTCCATTGTAACACATCTATTGTTGCTTCATGTTTGTTTGGTACAAGCTTAAGCTCTTTCACCAGTCTTCCGGCAAGATCAACTACTTGCAGCAATGCCGCTTTTGTATTTGGGGGAACATTATATAATACGGTTGCATGATCACTTGCAGGATTGGGGTAAATTATTAATTCGCTTCTTAAATCGGTTACCTCGATAATGGCTGTTGCTATGGTATCACAGCCTGGCTGCAGGCAGCCATTGCTGTCGAGCTTTACCAGCCAGATATCCTGGGTAGGGAATTTCATAGAATCGATTGCAAATCCGCAAGTGACATAACCTTTATCGAATGTTTGCTGAACATCTGTAAAATAATCAGGAAGAGGAGCACCGTCGCGGGTTTCCCGGTAATAGTATTCATGCTGCCAAACCAATCGACCATCATTGGTTATTTTGGCAATCAAACCATGAGCTGCAGCTGTTACCTCATCGCCCTGGAAACCAACAGCAATTACACTGCCGTCCTGATATTGCCTTTGGTAAAAAATTCCGTTTTCAATTGGATCGTTAAAAACTTGCTGCCAAAGTATATTAAAGTTGGTATCTAATTTGCCAATATAGCGCGGATATGGATAATCACCATATTCTATAGTGGTATCCAGACAACCATACATCAGTATCTCATTATTCAATGCGGGTGAAAATGCTGCACCGCCACACCGGTACGCGCCCTTATCAAATAATTTTTCCTTTATTTCATTCCCATTCTTATCCGTGCGAACTAACCATGCTCCAAAGTCATATAAAATCAAGTTTCTGTCACCACCGAAAATATATCCCGAGTCTGTTAATTGAATCACTGAAAAGAAGATATCCTCGTTAGTCGTACCGTAAACATGCTGCCATTCAAGGATACCGAGGCTATCCGTTTTAACAACATATCCACTTCCATTAGGACCTTCCCCATAATTTAATGTTTGACCCACTAAAACAAATCCATGATCGCTTGTTTCAATGCAGCCATAAAAAGCATCAAAAGCGGTATCACCATAGGTGTGCATAAATTCAGTATCTCCAACGGCATTAAATTTTACTAATAATCCATCCGATTTAAAATTTTCAACCGGCTCGATTGAGCCTCCAAAAGCGTATCCCCCGTCATGGGTTTTGACCATGCAACCACTCAATCCCGTGTAATACTGGTAACCAGGTTTTTTATATTTTTTTTGTAAAACCAAATTTCCATAATTATCAAACTTTTGAAACAGCAAGGTTATTTCATAAGTCCGGGTATCTAATGAAGTTCCTAGTACCACGTAAGAACTGTCGCCGTCTATAAGTATAGTATAGGGTACTTCCGCACCATGGTGAAAATCATACACCTTATTGAAATATAAGGTTTGATTTTGGGCGCTGGCTACATGAGCCAGCACCCAAAAGATTAGTGTCCACCTCATATTATTTCAGAATTACAACCTTTTGATTAAATATTTGACTACCGTTTATAGTACCTACTACCAGATAAATACCATTGGGTATAAGAGCTGCTTTATTGTCAATTTCATTTACTCCATTTAAAACTTTTGCACTATAGACTAACTCACCGAATAAATTAAATAAGCTGCATGAGGTGTAATCGTTATCGGTTATTCCACTTACCTCAAGAACGAGAAAGCGCAAAACAATTAAAACTAGCTTCCATCTAAATATATTAAAAAAAAGCTCCCTGATAAATTCAATTCCCCTTTGCACTGAAACGGGTTGCCCAACCCAAATGTAAGTTGTTGTTGTCATTCTCGTCATACCCCGCACCGATAAATACTCCAATTTGATCTGCTTGTAAATTATAGTACCAACCCTTACGATGATCTCCGAATTAGCAATTAAATTTTATACAGTAATAAACAAAAAATTGGTTTTAACAAAAAATAACTTATAAAATATTTTAGGAAAGAAAAATTCATCTCAATTACTTAGTAGCCCGTTTTTTATTATCTTTTCTACAATATCCAATATCTGTTTTTCCTTTTCAACTGCTTTTGATTTCAACATTTCTGCTTCTGCTAAAAAAGCAGTTTTTAATGTTTCGTCTTTTAATGAACCTGCATTTATGCAAACATTCAGGTAAGCACCTAACGCTGCGCTGCGGGCGCATAATGCGCCCACACCTGCATCCGAAATGGAATTTTGATTGCCGGTTAATGCCATTGCTTCTATAATATCCATGGAATTGAGGGTTAATCTCATTACTGTCAGGGGAACTTCTATGGCATTTTGGGTTGCGGTTTGTATTGCAGCACTTCTTAACTTTTTTTCTTCTTCCGAATTTTTCGGCATTGAAAAGCTTTCCATAATGCGGTTGAAAGCATTGGTATCCTCGTCCACCAGCCGCAGCAATTCATCTTTTATCTTTTGCCCTTTCTCTGCCAAATCCGAAAATTCTTTCCAACGATCATCCCAGCCTTTTTTGTGAGAAGAAAGATTTGCAACCATAGTTGCCAGCGATATTCCCAGCGCACCGATGTAAGCAGCAATAGAACCACCACCGGGCGCAGGGGATTCGCTTGCCGTTTCATTCACAAACTCACGCAGGCTCATCTTCACTAGCTTATTTTGCTGATCGTTCCGCAACAGGTATTCAATAATTTTTTTCTGCGGATCGAAGGGAGCAAGGTCATCCAGTCCCAGTGACTTTATTGCAATATGGATCAGCTCTTCTTGGGAAACACCAATGCTTCTCTCTTGCTTTTCTAAAAAATACTTTCCGGCATCCAGCATCGCTTTTAAAGGAATTAAACCTACAAGCTCAGAACCGGTTACGCGCATACCGCGGGAAGCGGCACTTTTTACGCATTCCTCAAATGCAACATGAAGCGGGGTAATGTTAATATTGGTAAGGTTAATGCTGACCTGGGCAATACCGTATTCTTTTATAAACCAGCCTATAGCTTTTACTGCTTTCAGCGAGCCCGGCTTTACAATATCTTCTCCCTTTTCATTTTTTATTTTTCTGCCGGCTTCCCTAATATCAAAAGCAACAGCATTTGCTCTTCGCACCGAGGTAGTATTCAGGTTTATATTGTAAGCCACGAGGAAATCCCTTGCCCCAATTACAGTTGCCCCGGATAGTAAATTAAATTCATCAGGGCCAAAATCCGGTTTCCATTCAGGCTGCTTTATTTTCTTGGAAAATCCTTCGTATTCACCTGCACGGATAACAGAAAGATTCTTCCGGTCAGGATTTGACTGTGAAGCTTCATACAGATAAACTGGAATATTCAATTCATTACCGACACGTTCACCTAATTGTTTAGCATAAGCAGCTGTTTCTTCCATGGAAATATTAGCGATAGGAATAAGCGGGCATACATCGGTAGCTCCCATTCGCGGATGTTCCCCATGGTGCCTGGACATATCAATCAATTCAGATGCTTTTTTTATAGCGAGAAAAGCAGCTTCAACAACAGCCTCAGGACCTCCCACAAAGGTGACTACCGTTCTGTTAGTTGCCTTACCCGGATCGACATCCAGCAAACGAACCCCTTCCATGTTTTCAATCTGATCGGTAATCTGTTTAATAATACCTATATCATTGCCTTCGCTGAAATTAGGCACACATTCAATGAGCATATCTTTCATGTACGAAAATTTTGATAAAGGTAAAATAACCTGTTAGCCGAATGGCATTTAGATTAGGTCAAAAGCTGACTCCTTATGCTTCTGGTTTCGAAGGAAAATGGTGCTTAATACAACTGGGGAAATTAACAAAGAGTAAACAGGTGGAAAACCTAACGATACTTTAAGGAATATTTTCCAGGGCCACAAATAAACAGCGCCACCATAACCACCAGCATTTCTGCAGGCCATGCCCAGTTATAAAAATCAATACCGTCTTTCAATCCAGATAATATTGCAATGATCATAATAAAAGCAAGCAACAGGCACGCAGGCCTGAATAAAATTCCTGTCATTAATAATAGACCACCCAATGATTCACCGAGGGCTGCGCATAATCCCCAAAAAGCCGGAGCGAACGTTATTCCAAGGTTAGACATGTTGCTGCCTATATGCGTCCAGGTTTCCGTACCTCCTTTCAATTTTAAAAATCCATGCCCTAATAAATATGATAACCCCAGGCCAACCCGGAGAATAAGAAGACCAAGGTCCTTGTTATCTAAAAATAGTTTTTTTGCCATTGTTTAAATTTTTGAAATCAATACTTTTTCAATTACATCATTTCCGAAATGATAAGGAATGTTGTTGTAAGAATTAATTGGCTTTGTGATGATGAGATTTGCTTGTTTACCTACTGTAATACTCCCCACCTCAGGCCCCATTTCCATAGCGAAAGCTCCATTTAATGTCGCTGCATTTATAGCTTCTTCCGGGGTCATTTTCATTTGTATACAGGCAAGCGAAACCACAAAACCCATTCGTCCGGAAGGAGAGGAGCCGGGATTATAGTCAGAAGCAAGGGTAACAGGCAATCCTTCATCAATCATTTTCCTTGCAGGCGGGTATTGCATACGAAGGAAAAAAGCGGCGGAAGGAAGGAGCGTTGGAATGGTATTGGAGATTTTTAAACAATTTATTTCCTCATCACTCATTGCCTCAAGGTGATCAACAGATATGGCACTATTCCGAACTCCCGCCTGTACACCACCCGAAAGATTTAATTGGTTGGCATGAATCTTTGGCTTCAACCCGTATTTCCATCCAGCCTTTAAAATCAGATTTGTTTCTTCTTCAGAAAAAAATCCTTTCTCACAAAATACATCACAGTAATCAGCGAGACTTTCTTCAGCAATCTTTGGCAACAGATCTTCAATCAGCAATTTGATATAATCGTTCCTTCGCCCATTATATTCAAGAGGCAAAGCATGCGCGCCAAGGAAGGTAGCCTTTACTGGGATAGGGGAAAGGTTTTTTAATTTTT
The DNA here is from genome assembly GCA_013816805.1 of Chitinophagales bacterium. NCBI lineage: Bacteria > Pseudomonadati > Bacteroidota > Chitinophagia > Chitinophagales > Chitinophagales bacterium. Next base: position 180,462 of record JACDDS010000004.1, read on the forward strand.
TGATCACCCTGAGCATCTTCAATTCGCCATCATAAGAAAGCCCATAACCGCTTTTGATTTCCACAGCCCCGGTGCCATAATTTTTTATTTCCTCAATTCGCTCCAACGCCTTTTCCAATAAAACTTCTTCAGAAGTTTCATTTAATTTTTTAGCAGAATTTAAAATTCCACCACCTTTGGAAGCAATCTCTTCATAAGTTGCGCCCTTCAGCTTGTCTATAAATTCATTCTCACGTGTATCAGCGAAAACGAGATGGGTATGTGAATCACAGTAACAAGGCATTACGATTCGTCCGGAGCAGTCAATAGTATCTTCTCTTGAGGAAGTTACAGATTCTAAAGTCTGCATCGTTCCGAATGAAGCAATTCTTCCCTTTACTACCTGCAGCCAGGCGTTGTCAATAGAAGGCAGCTCTTTTAATGCTGCACCTTTCAGTATTGTGGTTTCAGCCGGACGTATACCGATTAAACTTTTAATATTTTTGAGCAGGTAATCCATTATTAAAATCGGTTGAAGATACTTTAATAAATAATTCACATGGCGGGAAATACAATTGGTAAAATTTTCAGAGTAACTACTTTTGGAGAATCGCATGGAACCGGAATTGGAGCGGTGGTAGATGGTTGCCCTGCAGGCTTAGAAATTTCTATAGAAGACATTCAAAAAGATCTGGACCGAAGAAAACCCGGACAATCGCACATCACCACACAGCGAAAAGAGAGTGACACCGTGCAAGTGCTCTCAGGTATTTTCAATAATAAAACATTAGGTACTCCGATTGCACTTTTCATTCCTAATGAAGATCAGCGATCAAAGGATTATGATCACATTGAAGATGCCTACCGGCCTTCGCACGCCGACTTTACCTACCAGGTGAAGTATGGTTTTCGCGATCACCGGGGTGGTGGAAGGTCTTCGGCCCGCGCCACTGCGGCGGTAGTTGCAGCTGGCGGGATTGCAAAACAGGTACTGCATCAATCATCTATATTATCAGGAGCCTTTGTATCACAGGTTGGCACAATTAAATCTGCTATAGAAAATCCACAATCAGAAAGTGATTTTAAGCTGTTAATGAATCGCTCTGAAACCACCATTGTTCGCTGTCCTGATGAAAAAAAATCGGGAGAAATGATCGAATTGATAGAAGCAGTTCGCAAAGAAGGCGATACGGTGGGTGGAGTAGTCACTTGTATCATTAAAAACGCTCCGGTTGGCTTGGGCGAACCATTATTCGACAAGCTGCAGGCCGACCTTGCTAAAGCTATGTTCTCTATTAATGCTGTTCACGGCTTTGAATATGGAAGCGGCTTCGAAGGTGCATCGAAACGTGGCTCAGAAAATAACGATGAGTTTTATTCCGAAGGAGAAAAAATATTAACAAGAACGAATTTTTCAGGTGGAATACAAGGTGGTATTTCGAATGGAATGGATATCTTTTTCAGGGTTGCCTTTAAGCCGGTGGCTACTATTGTAAAAGCGCAGGAATCCGTAAATATGAAAGGCGAGTCAGTGGAGGTGAAGGGGAGAGGAAGACACGATCCGTGCGTGGTCCCCAGGGCAGTGCCGATAGTAGAAGCCATGGCAGCGATAGTGATGGCTGATTACTTGTTGAGGAACAGGGCTTCGAAGATTTAAAATTATATTCTCCACAGTACTCTATAATTTCGCCATTAGAGAAACTATTAAGGAGGAGAAAAGCGTTTCGAAGTAATCCCTCATCATTGATGCACCCGCAACGGAGAAGCAATCCTCACCATACTAGCTATGATTAATAATTTCTTTTCCTTTTCTTTTTGGCTTGAATAAAGCGTTCGACTCAATCTTGCCGGCATTACCAGGTTCCAGGCGTTCAGGTTTAAGCAAACGATTAATTCAACATCATAATTATTACAGAATTCTTAGTCGTTGCCTGAATATGCTTGTTTAACAAGATCATTTTCCTCTTCATGGTTATTGATTTCAGATGCAGTTCTATGCATCGTACTCTTGCATCTCACAAATAAATTTTTCAACCATGTTCCTCTTCAAACAAAATATTTTCCTATTAATAGCAGCAATACTGGCCTTTACCGCCTGCACTAAAAATAATGATCTCCAACCCTCATCTCAGGAAGAAATTGCTCTTAAAGGCGGCAGCGGAGGAGGTGGTAATAATACCGGGTTCTTACAGAGTGTTGTACCGGGTGGAGCTGCTAATTTAATCAGTGGCAAAACTGACAGCATATTCGTGAGCTTCACACAGCCCGCCCCTGCAGCCGGCTGGACACTAACATTAACCAGCAGCAACGCAGCAGTAACTGTCCCTGCTACGTTTTTTGTAAAGGCAGGCCTGACTTCTGTATATGTGCCTGTATCTGCTTCCACTGTAGCGAGTGCTGTGAACGTAACGATCACCGTGAAGCTTTCTGCGCAGTCAAAATCCACTACCATCAAATTGTTTCCTTTAACTTATTCCTCGTTCCCGGCTCCGCAGCTACAGTCACCTGGGAATGGATCTAAATTTGGCCTCCAGCTTCTGGTGACTTTTGACTGGAACGATAACAACAATGCTTACTTGTATGATTTCCAGGTAAGCAAGGATGCAAATTTTTCAGCGGTTCTGCTCGAACTTTATCTGCCTACATCCATCTATCCTACCAATTGGTTCGATGGTACCGGAACACGCTATTGGCGCGTCTGTTTCCTCGATGCCAGCCAAAACGGCGGCCCCTGGTCACAGGTGAATAATTTTGAAATAAAGCCGCAGTAGATTCTATATTCTTGATATATCTGAGCCCTGTATTTTTTGCAAGGCTCAGATTTTTTTTTTGCTGAAACTCGCCGAAGGTTAATGGTTAAATTTCAGGTGGTAGCTGTAATCGTAGCCGAATCAATTTGCATGAATCTGTGGACCTTATTTACATCGATCCTCCGTTTAAAAGCAACAGGAATTATGAAGTGTTCTGGGGCGAGGCTCAGGAAGAAGCGAGCTTCCAACGACCGCTTTGGGGATGCCAAAGCATACATTCATTATATGCGCCCGCGTGTGAAGGAGCTTACCGGGTTTTGAAGAAAACAGGAAGTTTTTATTACCACTGCGACTGGCATGCATCACATTATGTGAAGGTGATGCTGGATGAGATTTTTGGAGTGAATTTTTTTCATAATGAAATAACCTGGAAGCGTTCGGATTCTCATAATGATGCCTAGAAACAGTTCGCAGTTATCAGTGATTATATTTTCTTCCATTCAAAAACTGATAAATATAGGTTCAATAAACAATACACTGAGCATAATCCAAAGACTCTTAAAGAGTGGTATTTATTTCTTGAATTACCTGATGGTTCAATTCGGAAGTTAACTAAAGATGAAATCAGGATTCAACCGCTTCGCCACATTGGTGCGCCTAGCCGGAAGTGAATATTTATTTCTTCGCCAATATGATCTCTATGGTTTTATATTCCCTTCCATTGGTCATTTTATACATCTCGATCCTTTGATGGGTATCGTCTGTAAAAGTGATGACTTCACGATATTGTATATTCTTTCCTGGAATGGCATCCCCTGCAATTCCCTTAAATTCAATGCTTTTTCCATCGGTGCTAGGTTTTCCTTCGAGGTAATTGATATTCGAATTCATATTATCTATCCATACGCTTTGAAAAGTGCCTTTCTTTAAATCATAGCCAATCGTATTTATACCATCGTAGGCCATCTCCATCACTGTGCCCGTATAGCGCGACGTCATAAAGAGATTATTCATGATCATATCACGATGAACTGTTAACGGGAAGCTCATTGATTCTGCTGTAGTATCCATCCACATAATGTACTCTGCCTGCCAGTCACCGGCATATTTTGCCATTGCCTGCATTGGGAATTGAGCACGTGCTTGAAGTACCGAAATCAAAATAATAAATGAGGTTATAAAAAGCTTTAAAGTTTTCATCATTAATAGGTTTTCTTTTTTTTTTAAATAATTATTCTGTAACTGGTACAGCCACATCAATTTCTGAGCTGCTGTTTTCAGGAATAGTATAAGGAATGCCTCCTGTTACACGCTGGTTAAGCGTAGTATCGAAGCCACTCATGTAAAGGTAGTAATCACCACACTTAATGTTTGGAATATGTACGTGATCTTCACCCGCCTCTCCTGCAATAACCAGGTCATAGTTTGATGCACCAGTTCCCGGAAATTGCTGCGTATTAAACTCTACAAAGGCAGTATCAAAATAATTAGTGTGACTTAAAACAGGTTTTCCATGGTGTTGAGGAAATGCGACCAATGTAATGGTTCCACCAATTCCTGCAGAACATTTATCTGATTTCTTACAGGAAACAAGGGATAATACAAAGAACATAGAGAAACAAGCAGTTGAGAATATAATTTTGTTTTTCATAATAAATTATGCCTGATTGTAAATTTAATTAGAGGTGACTGAATAAGGATCTACACTCACTTCAGTGCGGTATCCCGGAAGGAATTCTAATAAATTCATATCGATAATTCTAATGAAACCATTTTTACCACCACATTCCGAAGTATGGTGTGGGGGAGGACCATTTGGATCAATATTCCTGTTAGAGATGTAGACTTTTTCGTTTTCATCATCTACAGCTACACCATGGGGCTGGAATAATTCTGATTGAAGCACTTTCACTACTTCCAGTGTATTATAGTCCAGCACATAAACCGATCCCCGACATGCCGGCTGACCACAAGGATCTTGCATGCAGGTTACAAACAAATAAGGATGCACTTTAGAAACAGACATTTCAAGAGGATATGTGCCGACAGGAATTACCTTTATCAGCGTATCTGTTGCGGCATCCATAACGCGCACTTCATTAGATGCCTGGCACGTTACAAAATATTTCGATTCATCCGGCGATAGTAAAATCTCATGTGGATCGTAAGTATTGGGAATGGTGTTAGGCTGTTGCCCTGGCTTTATCACTGTTTTTTGCACATCAGGAAAAAGCGGATCGGTAATGTCGATCTTGTTTATGTAGTTGCCATATTGCGAGGTTACATAAAGCGTGGTGAAGGAACTGTTTACGGCGCTTCCGTGCGGCCATGAAAACAGATCTGAACCTGAATACGTTTTCAGAACTTTCATATTTTCCAGATCCACATAAACCACTTTGCCCTGGTCTTCCCAATCCACTGCAAATGCATATTTGCTATCAGCCGAAAAACACATGGTATTCCATGATCCTACTCCAATATCTATGTCACCCACATGAGTATCGTCTGAAGTTCGGAATTTCTGCATGACCGTGCTTGCTACAAATATCACATACCAGTATTGTCCATCCGGCGAAACACGTATCTGATGAGGTGTTTCAATATTATCTGAAATCCCAACTTTAATGTAGCGCATAGCAAGCAGGGTTTTAGAATCGAAAACTGTCACTTCATCGCATCCCTGATTTGCCACATAAAATTTTTTCCGGTTGGGATCGTCAGAAAATGCAACTGTTCCTTCACTGTTTGGTGCGCCTGCATCAATCCAGTTTTTCAGGGTATTGTATTCATCATCTGAAAGAGGAGGCCGGAGATACGGCATGGTCGGTTTAAGCGAAATGCCCCGGGTAGAATCCGTGTTTACAAAGAACATTACATAGCTTTCATCTGATCGATATGGGATTACTACAGAGCCGCCGCTTCCTCCTTCAAACAAGTGTGTCCAGGTGCTCATATCCAGGCTACCTGCACCAAGCTTTGAGGCAGTATTATGGCAGCCGGTAACTGAGCATTTTGTATCAACTATTTTAGCTACATCTGCCGGATAATCAGATGGAATTATAGTGGAAGAATTATCTTTTTTACACGAAGAAAAAATAACAGTGCTATAAAGAATAACTGTAATAAAAAAAAATTTCATAGAATTTTATCATTTATTAACGAAAGGAAGCCAAGCGAGACCTGAAACAGATAGTCTTCAACTAACTGAATGCCGGATAAAATCATTTACAGGAGGTCGAACCTAACATTTACTTTTTGTCTTTGTATTTTAAACGAAGCTGCTTTTTCTTGAAATTAATAATCGCATTGTACTGGACTAATAAATCGCATCCAATTACTCCCTGAATTGACGGCAGCTTAATAACACCGTAGGTTTCATTAACGTGTTTTAAGTCCAGCACTGCCACTATGTATGGACTAACCCGTATGCTACCTAATGTAAGACTTTTCATTCTTGTAAACTCACTTTGGATAGTATTTGTACCAACTCCGGTGGTGAGCTGATCTGTTTGTTCCAAACGCAATTCCGGAATTTTTTCAGAAATGAAATTTTTATCAATAACTGTTTTTGATGCACCGGTATCAATTAATAATCGAACACTGTGATTACCGATAGTTCCATTAAGAAAAATGTGATGACCATCTTCCTGCAGAGCCAGTATTTCGAGGGGTACCTTTATTTTTTTTACCATTTTATATGGCTTCAAAGCTACCCTGTATTTCTAATAAATGGCAATGGACGCATTAAATTACTATTCAGAATAATGCAAGTGCGGAGCATCTAATGATTCATGCTGATGGTATTTTAATTAGGTGAACCAGCTTTTACTCTTCATTAAATAAACCTGTTTCTTCATCCATACTTGATATAGGGCACGGATATTTTTTACAATTATTTCAGGTATACCAATTGAATAATAAACCTAAAATAAAACTATGGCTAAATATTCAAAGAAAGCTGGTGAAAGCGTTGAAACAGCAATGCATAAAGAAAAGGAAGGAACTTTAAAGAGCGGAAGAAGCGGAAGAAGGTAACCAACCCTAAACAAGCAATCGCTATTGGCCTTTCTGAAGCGCGTGCAAAAGGAGAACAGGTTCCAAAGAGAAGCAGTGCTTCTGAAAATTCTTCAAAAGGCAAAGCCAAATCTACCAGTGATAAATCAGCAAAAACTTCTTCTAAAAAGTAATTGTGAAGGGCTGAAGTGTGAGGAGAAGAGCAGTAAATGCACTAGTAAAACCTTGAAAAAAGCTAAACTCCTTTCCATTTACTTATTGATTTTTATTCTTCCGTACGGATCTTTTGTGGCTTCATCAATCGGAGGTACTTCCCGGCCTCCCCACGTGGCATATTGGCGTGTAAATTCTGCCCCGAAAAAAAGTATCATACTGGAATAAGAGAGCCAGAGCATGATTAAAACAATTGAACCCGCTGCCCCAAATGCGGTAGCGGGAGGGAATTTACCGAAGAATATTCCTAAAGCTTCCTTACCAAGCGAAAAGAGAATAGCGGTAACAATGGCACCTATCCACACATCCTTCCATTGAATTTTTGCGTCTGGCAGAAACTTGAACATCAGCGCAAACAGCACTGTAACAAATCCAAAAGTGATAATGAAATTAATGATTTGCAAAAGCACAACTGCCACCTCAGGGAGGCGGGAAGTTAACCACACACCGAAGAAAGAAATTACAGTAGTAATCACTAAAGAAACCAATAATAAAAAACCGAGCGTTAACACCAACCCAAATGATAAAATACGCACTTTCAACAATTTAAGAAATGCCTTACCGGGCGAAGGTTTAACTTCCCATATCATATTTAATGATTTCTGAAGTTGAACAAAAACCCCGGTAGCTCCCATAAGCAGAATGACAACTGCAAGAATGGTGGCAATTACAGTTTTATCACTGATAGCAGCATTTTTAATCATTTCCTCAATTTGCTTTGCCGCATCGGTACCCATCACATTGCTAAATTGTCCTGACAATTTCCCGGTGACCGCCTCTTTACCCCAGATTTTTCCTGTTATGGCTACAATAATAACCAGCAGGGCAGGAAGAGAAATAATTGCATAATAGGCAATAACGGCACTTTGGCGCGAGGGATCCTGCGCCATCCATGCTTTTGCAGTCTTTTTTAAAATGGGCCAGGTATGCGATAATTTAGAGAAGGGTGATTTTAATTCTTCTTGCACCTTTTTAATATCTTCTCTATCTTTTGTATGGTTATCAGTCTTCATTATATATTGATTATGGAATTTTTCTGAACACTTAATGATATTTCTATGCCATTGTCACCATAGCAAATTAATGCTATTGCACGATGTTTTACCTTATCAACTATAACATGATATAAGCATTAAATATGGAATCATTAAAAGAAGATGACGGAATTCATGGCCCTGCCTCAAAAAAAACGATACTCAAAAGGTCTGAATAGGTACTTACTTTGGCCATACGGCGCTTTTTCCGGCAGCTTATATTCTCTTTGGCCTGCACATGTTTCATCTTCTTGGATCGTATGAATTACTTTTTCAGAAAATAATATCAGGATGTCTCTTCTCCATCATTCTGCTGATAGTTGCCAAATTAATGGAAATGGTAATTTCAAAAAAATCACATACCGTTTCTGCCAGGTATAATTTATTGAAAGTGGTAAGATTAGTAGAAATTTTAATTATTGCCTCCGAGGTGGCAGGATTTTACGCTTCCCGAATTCTTGCTGCAATCGCATATTTATAATTACTCCTGGAAAAAATTTCCATTTATATGGAATGAGATTCCAATACATATTGCGTATGAAAGCGAACTGGAATGTGTAGAAACTAATGAGGAAAGTCGCTTTAAAAGAACTGGGTCCTGAAATGGAACAAAATATTCGAACTTTTAAAGAACTTGCAAAGCTTACACCGATAGATGAAGTACAGATTAAGGATTAATCCTTTATCTATTTCGAACAAATACAGATACCTGGGTTGAGGGTCTAATTACCTATTTGGTAGAACCAAAAAAGGCAGCAAGCATTCGTAGCAATCTTATTAAAAAAATCATCTCCGGCTTTTAAACAACCTGATAAGGTTATGTTTCAAAAAAGTAATTCAAGATAATGATTTTTGGAACGCATTTACTGTTTGCAATGAGTATTTATTTCAACAACATTTGTACTATCGGAATTTATTTCCTCAACAGTTACTATTAATGTATTCTTTCTATACTTATTACTGCGGCACAATATTTATATTTATAAGATCTTATCATTCACTTAAAAAAAACAATCATGGAGAAAAAAAGCAGTCGTGGCGAATCCGCTTCTGGGAAAAAACAACCTGTCAAAAAATCATCTGGAATGGGTGAAAAATCAATGGATCAGGGCGCAATGGATGACCGTTCAATGGAACAAAAATCAATGCTTGAAGAATTTTTTGTTGATGAATTAAAAGATATTTATTGGGCAGAAAAACATCTTTTGAAGGTGTTGCCCAGAATGGCTAAAGCAGCCACTACCGATGAATTAAAAGAACTTATGCAGGAACATCTTCAGGTTACACAAGAACAGATTTCGAGATTAGAGGAAGTATTTGAAATAATGGAAAAGAAGCCACAGGCGAAGAAATGTGAGGCAATGGAAGGAATAACGAAAGAAGGGGAAGGCATTGTTGAAGATACAGAAGCAGGCTCGCTTACCCGTGATGTTGGACTTATTATGGCTGCTCAAAAAGTAGAGCACTATGAAATTGCCACTTATGGCGGCTTAGCGCAACTTGCAAAAACTTTAGGCCGTGAAGATGTGGCAGAACTTCTTGAAGAAACTCTTAATGAAGAAAAAGAAGCTGACGAAAAGCTTACTTCAATTGCTGAGAACAACATAAATTTTGATGCCAGCGGGGAATAGGTGATCAGTAATATATTTTACGGGATCGACAGGTAATTTAATTTATCTGCGATCCCGTAGTATTTTATTTCAGCTTTAATATCTATGTCTGAAAAAGACCGTCGATAATCAAGTGCAATTTGATCTTTCTTTATAATATAATTATCGTCTTTTACAGTTATAAATTATACTTATGAAGAAAAAACAACCGCATAAAATAACCGGGTTTTTTGACAGCTTTTCAGCAAAAGTTACTAAAGCAACTGGTCGGCCTTCCGCCTTTTTAACAGCGTTGCTTATTGTGATTATTTGGGCTGCAACAGGCCCTATTTTTAAGTTTTCAGATACTTGGCAATTAGTAATTAATACCAGCACAACAATAATTACATTTTTAATGGTTTTTATCATTCAGCAATCACAGAATAAGGATACTATGGCGCTCCAGCTGAAGTTAAATGAATTAATAGCATCAGATACAGGTTCCAGTAACAGACTGATCGATATTGAGGATTTGACAGAAGATGAACTTCAGGCACTGAAAAAATTTTATATTCTTCTTGCAAAAAAATCCGCTAAAGAAAATGATATTCACACTTCACACTCCCTTGGTGAAGCGGAAACCAGGCATCGTGTTAAGCAGCAGAAAACTGCTTCCCCCAAGAGAAAAGAGCAACAGTAACTCCGATATTTTGCCCATGTTTAAGTCCCGCATGTTTATTTAAAAAGTTGGTATAATATTTAACTTTAAATCATTCAAACAAAAAATATTTATTATGAAACAAAACGAAAAGGACCAGCAGTCCGGTAAATCCGGAAGCGGTAAATCTTCTCAGGGCAAAGGCAATGATTCAAAAAAAGGTGGCAGCTCAAAAGGTGGGGGAAGTTCTAAAAAACAGGGATCCAATGATAGTGACGATGATGATGACTCATCGAAAAAAAAGGGTGGTGAGCGTTCAGGGTCCGGCGCTTCCGGAAACAATAGAAAATAACAGTTATTGTTTTTAACAAGCCAGAAGAAAAGTTTTCTTTTGGCTTTTTTCGTTATATACAGAAACTCTATAGGTTTCTTTAGATATGTCGCTCTAAATTAATTGGGTATAGAAAGCCCCTTTATACGTAGAAATCTGTACCCAGAGCGTAAATATTCAATCCAGCTTAAAAAATTAATACATCGAAAAAAAGGCCGGGTGCTCTTGGCATGCGCTTAGACTACTAAACGGTTTAAATTTGCGCTGTTTATAAATTATAATGAATGATTAATTCGTTTGAACAACTTCCATTATTATGCTTTAGCCATTTAAGATGGGATTTTGTATATCAGCGCCCTCAGCATCTTCTATCACGTTTTGCTTTACATCAACCCGTTTTTTATATTGAAGAATCAATCTGTGATAGTGATCATAATTATTTCGAGACTTACCACCGCGGTGATAATCTGAAGATAATCGTTCCCCATATAGTTAAAGAGGCAACTGTTGAGGATAGTTTAGCAATTCAAAGAGATTTGCTTGATGAATGGATGGAAAAAGAAATTGAAGATAAATATCTCTTATGGTATTATACTCCTGCTGCTTTAGCATTTACGAAACATCTGTCACCGGAAATAATTATTTATGACTGCATGGATGAACTCTCAGCCTTTTTACATGCACCCGCCGAACTTAAGGCTTTAGAAAATGAATTATTTGATCGGGCAGATATCGTTTTTACCGGTGGAAAAAGTTTGTTTGAATCAAAAAGGAAGAAGCATTCGAATGTATATCTTTTTCCCAGCAGCGTGGATAGTGAACATTTTAAACATGCCCGGGCTATAAATCAAGAACCTGCTGACCAAATTAAAATCAGCGAACCTAAAGCAGGATTTGCAGGAGTAATTGATGAACGTATGGACCTGCATTTATTGAAGGATTTGGCTGATAAATGCCCTGAATGGAATTTTATAATGATCGGACCCGTTGTGAAAATTGATGTTGAGGCGCTTCCTAAAGCACCTAACCTGCATTACCTTGGCATGAAAACATATAATGAGCTGCCGGCATATATGTCAGGTTGGAAATTCGGTCTGTTACCGTTTGCATTAAATAAATCAACAGCATTTATAAGTCCTACTAAAACCCCGGAATACCTGGCGGCCGGTTTAGAGGTTATTTCTACACCAATTCAAGATGTAGTGAACATTTATGGAAAAAAGAGGTTAGTATATATAGCTACAAATGGTGAAGAATTTAAAGATTTTCTAAATAAAGAGTTAAGTTTAAAAGAATCCGAAACCTGGAAAAATGAAATAGAAATATTGCTGGAAGAAAATTCCTGGAATGGTACCTGGGAGAAAATGAACGACATTATATATAAGAAAGAGATATTTAAAACAACAAAAACTGAGCTGCATGAAATATGATTATTTAATTGTGGGAGCCGGTTTCGCCGGCAGTGTATTAGCGGAAAGGCTAGCCTCCATTGCCAATAAAAAAGTTTTATTAATTGATAAAAGAAACCATATTGGTGGTAATACTTTCGATTTTTATAATGAAGATGGAATTTTAGTTCATAAATATGGCCCTCATATTTTTCATACGAATTCCAAGGATGTGTTTGTTTATTTGTCACAATTTACCGCATGGCGTCCTTATGAACATAGAGTTCTTGCGAGTGTTGACGGGCAACTGGTTCCTGTACCAATTAATTTAAATACCATTAATCAACTTTATGGATTACACCTTACAGGGAAACAGCTTGCAGAGTATTTTGCTTTACAGGCAGTTTCTATACCGCAGGTAAAAAATTCGGAGGATGTGGTTGTGAGCCAGGTTGGGAGAGAATTGTTTGAAAAATTTTTCCTGGGCTATACAAAAAAGCAGTGGGGTATGGAACCCAAAGATCTTGATCCAAGTGTAACTGCCCGCTTACCTGTTCGCTATAACAAAGACAACCGGTATTTCACTGATGTATATCAGGCGATGCCTTTACATGGTTTCACTGCACTGTTCAGTAAGATGCTGGATCATCCTAATATTCACCTTATGTTGAATACGGATTATAAGGATCTTGTCAATATTATTCCACACAAAAAATTAGTCTACACAGGACCTATTGATGAATTTTTTGACTATGAATATGGAAAATTGCCTTACCGGTCTATCGATTTTCAATTTCAAACTCTTGAGACGGACCAGTATCAATCTACGGCTACTATAAATTTTCCTAATGAACATTTGTACACCCGTATAACTGAGTTTAAGCAGCTAACAGGTCAACAGCACCATAAGACTACAATAGTTTTTGAATATCCAAACGATGAAGGAGATCCCTATTATCCTGTACCTAAACCTGAAAATACAGAATTATTGAATAAATATCGTTTACTGATTAAGGAAGTGCCTGATACTTATTTTGTAGGAAGATTAGCCACGTATAGGTATTATAATATGGACCAGGTAGTAGCACAGGCATTAACACTTTTTAAGAAATTGTTTACGCCTCAGGAAGAAAAATTAATCTATAGCGAGCGTTTCCACATTGGAACAGTACTTACGGAACCTAAGTAAATAGTCCGTTTGTACTCTTGAAATTATTTTGGTGTAATAAGAAATTACTGGTGTAAATTATAGCTGTGCTATGAAGTAGTCTTGAAGAATTATTATAGTAAGCTGAGGATTATTTTATTTGCACTAATATCAGTACGAAGTAATTTTTCTGCATTCTTCCGCACAACGCTGGCATGCTTCAGAACATCGTTTACAATGCTCCATGTCAATATGATTACTGCATTCTGAAGCACAGTCGTCACATATTTCTGCGCAAATACTGCAGAGCACAGGAGCATATTCACTGCTTCGCATAATCATTTGTGCAGTAAGCATACATGCAGCGCTGCAGTCCTGATCAAGGCGAATACATCTTGTAAGGTTTGCCATATTACCGGATATACATGCCAAGGCGCATTCTTCGCAGCGCGCAGCACAATCAAGCAATGCTTTCAGCACGTTTTCATAGGTCTGGTTTTCCAAAACGTTGGCTTTTTATATTATAAAATATTTGCCTCATTATCCATTGGCGCAACGGACGAGCCTCCCTTATAATCGCCATGTGATTCATCGGTCTGCCGTGACCTTTTGCTATTTATCAAATAGTAATAAGCTGAAAACTTTCCGGAGCCTTTAATAAATACCATAACTAAAAGAAGCAATACTATTAATGATAGAATTAATTCACCTATTCGGGCACCTCCCGTATGCAAATTCACTAAAAAAATTGCACCCAATACAATTGGAATTTGAATAAGTGCTGCCGCACGCGATGCAAGTCCTGCAACAATTAAAAATCCGCACAGGAGATGGACAATAGATATTACATGCACCAAAACGACACTGTTTATCCCAAAGTTTGTATTCAGAATATTTAATAAAAACGACGTATCTGCTATAAAAACAAATCCTTTAAATATTAGAATAAGACCCAAAACTATACGAAATACATCCATCCATGGAGAATGATGCTTTTCACTCCAGCTTTCCAATCTATCAAATAGTTTCATGCAGTTTGGTTTAGAATTAATATTGATGCCGTTGTAATAATCTGGTGTGCAAAATACCAAAAAAAATACATAAAAAAACCCTCTTTGAGGAGGGTTTTTTTATTAAAGCCTTAGCTCACGTTATCTGTTGCGGCGGGATCTTCTGCGCTCTCTGCGTGAATTCCTATCAGAGTCATTATTATCATCATCCTTCATTCTGGAACCGGAGTTTGAAGAATGGTCATCATATGAATCCATGTCGTTGTTATTTTCATATTCATCTTCATCATAGTCGGAAGAGCCGGAGTCTTCAAATCGGCCACTGCGATAAGAACTTTCATCATCCCAATCCTGATGTCCTCTCATTCCTGAACTACCTTCATTTCCATAACCCCTGCTACCGTAACCGTACTCTTCACCTTGTCTTCCTCTTCCACCACTCCGTGAGCCATATCGGGATTCTTCATTTTCTCCACCACCATAACCTCCCTGGCCGTATCCTGAACCTCCACCAAATCCACCCTGACCAGATCCGGAACCACCCCCATATCCACCTTCACTTCCCTGTCTGCGGCCGGAACCATAACCACCTTGTCCTCTTTGCGAACCATAGCCACCCTGATCGCGGCCGCCGCCTCTTTGTCCTCTATCCTGATTCCAGCTGGAACCACCACCACCTTGCTGCCGTCCACCCTGATCTCCACTATGGCCTGATCCGTATCCACCTTGTCCGTAGCTACCGCCTCTTTCTTGCTGATGTTCGTTCCATCCACCTTGTTCTCTGCCTTGATTTGATCCTCCGCCCTGGCCATAGCTTCCACCTTGCCCGCTCTGTCCTCTTTCCTGATTCCAGCCACCTTGTTCTCCTCCGCGACCACCTTGGCCATAGCTTCCCCCCTGGCCACTTTGACCTCTTTCCTGATTCCAACCGGAACCTCCACCACCTTGTTGCCATCCACCCTGTTCATAACCTGAACCATATCCTCCTTGTCCAAATCCACCCCCTTGTCCTCTTTCCTGATTCCAGCCACCCTGACCCGAACCGTATCCACCTCCTTGTGAAAAACCACCTTGACCTCTTTGCTGGCCCCATTCTGAACCACTTTCCTGGTTCCGCCCACCTTGTTGCATGCCTTGTGATCCACGTTCACCCTGACTACTTTGGCTTCCCGGCTTTTCATTCTGTTTATTTCCTGAGCCCTGATTCTTTTGCTTATTGGATTGGGTAGAACCAGAACCTTTTTCCATTTTTGAACCAGTCTCTTTTGACTGCTTGCCTAAACCAGAATTGAAAGACTGATTTTCTTTTTCAGCATTTTTAAATGGCTGATTTTCACCCTGACCCTTCATTTCATTTTCATTGCGATTTTCTGAGCTCACATCAAATGAACCTTGTTGCGAGGTAGTTTTTTGACTTTGTTCCTGTTTGTTTTTCTCAGCGCCAGGAACAGTGCTCTTTGAGGATTCATTATCATCCTCACGGCTTTTTTTGTTCTTATTGTTGCTCATGATTTTAAAATTTTGAGTGATTTAAAATATGTAAAGAGAGTATAATCTTCTATGAATATTATGCCAACATGCATACCATTACCATTAAATAAATCTCCTCAATAAGTGTAGAATTTTGTACTCAGGGAAGGGGAATGCTGCACCCAAAATATTAGAATATATTATAAAGCTTAACTGTCTATGCTACCACTTTCATATTGTCGAAAACATCCATTACTTCCTTAACAGCAGTTGCGGAGTCATTGAGCAATTTCATTTCCTCTTCATTCAAATCGAGAGGTATAATTTGTTCAATACCATTTCGCCCAAGCTTAACCGGAACTCCGAGATATATATTTTTAAGCCCATATTCACCATTTAACAAAGCGCAACATGGGTAGATTCTTTTCTCGTCCTTAACAATAGCCTCAACCATTTGTGCTGCTGCAGCACCAGGAGCATACCATGCCGAGGTTCCTAAAAGATTTACAATTTCGCCACCTCCCTTTTTCGTTCTATCAATTATTTCGTCCAGCTTATATTTTGCAATCATTTCGGTGACAGGAATTCCCCCTACGGTGGTATAGCGTGGGAGAGGAACCATGGTGTCTCCATGGCCTCCCATAAGCACAGCCTGTATATCTTTTGGTGAACAATCCAAAGCTTCAGCAAGAAATGCTTTATAGCGGGCAGTATCCAGGATGCCTGCCATACCAAACACTTTGCTTGATGAAACCTTAGCTGACAGGTAAGCACAGTAAGTCATTACATCCAATGGATTGGAAACAACGATGATCACTGTGTCAGGGGAATACTTAATTACCTGCTCGGTTACGCTTTTTACAATTCCTGCATTGGTCGAGATCAAATCATCCCGGCTCATACCCGGCTTGCGGGGCAGTCCGGATGTTATTACCACAACATTGGAATTGGCAGTTGCCGAGTAATCATTTGTAGTACCCTTTACCCGGGTACCTGACATATTTATAGGCGATGTTTGCCAGATATCAAGTGCCTTTCCTTCAGCAACATCTTTTTTTATATCAAGTAATATTACCTCGTTAACATAATCATTTCGGGCTATCACATCGGCGCAGGTTGACCCTACATTTCCGGCACCTACTATTGTTACTTTCATGAGAGTGATTTTTTTATCAGAGTGCGTAAAAATAGAAAACAATAATTATCGGGAGGGAATAACAAATTGAATTTCTAATGTGGAATTAAGGTATAGTTCGATAAAATCAGAAGTCATTTACAGATTGCTAAATTCCAATTTTATCACTGACTTCTTTCTTCAATGCATTTCGTTCAACATATTGAATAATTACTTTGGCTATATCGATGCCGGTGGCCTGCTCAATGCCTTTTAAGCCTGGAGAAGAGTTTACTTCTAAAATCATCGGACCGCGTGATGACCTTAACATATCTACCCCGGCCACCTTCAACCCCAGCACATCTGCTGCCCGGAGCACAGAAAGCTCTTCTTCTACAGAAAGTCGGATCGGAACTCCTGTACCTCCACGATGGATGTTGGATCGAAATTCACCCGGCCCTCCCTGCCTTTTCATAGCTCCGATAACTTTTCCATCCACTACAAGAGCGCGAATATCTGCACCATTAGCCTCCTTAATAAATTCCTGAATTAAAATATATATATCCTGACCAAGGAATGCTTCAATAATTGATTTTGCACCACGGTTTGTTTCAGCAAGAACTACCCCGATTCCCTGTGTGCCTTCCAAAAGCTTAACAACAAGGGGAACGCCACCAACCATCTTGATAAGATCATCTACCTTTCGTGAATTATCAGCAAAGATTGTTTTGGGTATGCCTAACCCGGCGCGGGAGAGCAGCTGCAAGCTCCTTAATTTATCACGGGAACGCACAATAGCCTGCGATTCATTTGCTGAAAATATCCGCATCATTTCAAATTGCCTAACCACAGCAGTACCATAAAACGTTACGGATGCACCGATACGCGGAATTACAGCATCCACTTCTTTAATTTCAGTGCCTTCATAATGAATGGATGGCTTGCTCTTCTCGATGGAAACATAACATTTAGTATGATCCAGCACCAGCACCTGGTGCTGTAATTCTTTTGCAGCCTGTAGGAGCCTTGCTGTGGAATAAAGCTTTGGATTACGGGAGAGGATAATAATTTTCATCTGCTGAATTGCCGTCAATAATTTATAATCACTTTAATAAAACCAATAAAATTAATATAGCCTTTACTGTAGCCGATCTTTTTTTGTACCCGGTTTATATGGTTTTTCAGCGTTAACCTGCTTTTTAATTTTTTCACGGTAAGATAAGTTTTGCCTGGTAACGTCGACTATAAAATGATCTCTTAGTAATTTCCTTCCAAGCAATACCGGGAATTTCATTGAAGAGCGGTTGGTTAACGCTAATTCTATAATGTAGTTTTCCCCAAAAAGATTAATTACAGTATTTATAGAGTACCGGTACTCTATCTGGCCAAATGAATTTTTTACCTGCTTACTCGCAAACACTTTTCCCTCTTTTGTAATCGGCATTTCCTTATCATAAATGGTAAAACTGACGTAGTGATCATTTTGCGAATAAAAAGCCATTACATTTTCACAGTGTATGGAACTGGTATAGGCACCACTATCTATTTTAGCCTCAATATTATAAAGATCCAGTTCGGGAAAATCCACTTTATCTGTACGGCCTATAATGTGCCTGAAGTCTTTTTTCATTGTATAAAGAAAAATAAATCTAAGATACGCAGAGACAGCAATAACGTTTAATGCAGTTGTGAAGGCTTTCATCAAATTGTATCTTTGCATTAGCATGAGCAAGCATGGAAAAGTATTGGTAGCAATGAGCGGTGGCATCGACAGTACCGTTGCAGCAGTTATGCTGCATAATGAAGGTTATGAAGTTGTGGGCATTACCATGAAAACCTGGGACTATGCAGTAAGCGGAGGCTCTAAAAAAGAAACCGGATGCTGTAATCTTGATTCGATGAATGATGCACGGCAAGTAGCAGTAGATTTGGGATTTCCTCACTATATAGTTGATATCCGCGAAGAATTCAGTAGCGCCGTCATCCAGGATTTTGTGGATGAATACATTGCAGGTCGTACTCCAAACCCCTGCGTGCTTTGTAATACACATATAAAATGGACTGCATTGATCTGGCGTGCCAGGCAAATGGATTGTGAATTTATTGCTACAGGACATTATGCAAGGGTTCGCGATGAGAATAACCGTTACGTTATTTCTAAGGGCATAGATGAATCGAAAGATCAGTCTTATGTATTGTGGGGTATTACTCAGGAAAATTTAGCATTGAGCCGTTTTCCATTAGGCGGATTTCGCAAGGCAGAAATACGCAGCATGTGTATGGAGTGGGGCTATACTGATCTGGCTAAAAAAAACGAATCTTATGAAATTTGCTTTATACCGGATAATGATTACCGTGGATTTTTGAAGCGAAAAGTTTCCGGCCTGGAAGATAAAGTTGCCCATGGAATTTTTATCAATACTAAAGGCGAGACTATTGGAAGCCATGATGGATATCCATTCTATACAATAGGTCAGCGGAAGGGATTAGGAACTGCTTTTGGCAAGCCTATTTTTGTGACGGATATTTTAGCCGAAACGAATACAGTGGTACTAGGGGAGGAGGAAAACTTAATCAGAAATGTAATGGAGGTAGGCAAAATAAATCTTCAGAAATATAATGATATCGAAGATGGCATGGATGCCATTGTAAAAGTCCGGTATAAAGATGCAGGCGCTCCCTGCAGGTTATACCGTAATAAAAATAATATTCGGGTAGAGTTTAAGGAGTATGTGAAAGCAATTGCACCTGGTCAGTCCGCTGTGTTTTATGAAGGAAATGATGTAATAGGTGGAGGAATTATTTATTCAGGCCTTAAAAATTAATTCGGATAGGTAATTATAGAAATGCAAAAAATCTATTTCTGTTGGATTTTATTGTTTATAGTTGCTATGTCCTCCTGTAAAAAAAAAACATTTACGCCTGAATTAAATATATCGGATAGAAATTATTTTCCATTATGGGTTGGGAAATATATTATTTATGATGTCGACTCAATTGTGTACAGCAGCTTTTTCAGCAGGACCGATTCCTTCCATTATCAAATTCAGGAATTAATTGATACAGCCTTCACAGATGGCTCCGCAAATACTGTTTACAGAATTGTAAGGAGCAAAAGAAATGATGAGACAAGCGCATGGAATGTTACTGATATCTGGTCAGCAAGCCTTACTGCAAATTCGGCTGAAAAGGTAGAAGAAAATTTACGGTTTATAAAGCTTGTATTTCCGATATTTTTAAATGAAAGCTGGAAAGGCAACAGTAAAATATTAATTGATAGTTCTACGGATTACTTATCAGATTGGAATTATGAATATACTTCAGTTAATGTAACGTCAGCTATAAATTCTTTCACATTTGATTCCACGGTAACTGTGTTGCAGCATGATGATGAAAATGCAATTCAGAAAATATTCTATGAAGAAAAATATGCGAAAGGAGTAGGATTGATTTATAAAGAAGCTGCTCACATAGAAACGCAGCCCGGTTCTTATCCTGATGGAACGGTGTATAGAATGAGCATTAAAGAATTTAATTAGGAAAGTTTCCAGCCAGTTAAATTTTACGTACGAACCAGCTCTTCTGTACTTGCACCGCGACTGTATTCCTGTTTATCTTCTAACCGAAAAATATTAAAGCTTCCCGCAACGCTCTGAGTATTTGCTCGTCTATTCATATATCGGTTCAATTTTATATCTTTTCAATTTTAGAAAATAGAGTAATTTAATTCCTTAAACTTTTTTGTATGAAATGCCATATTGTATTTTTCATGCTTTTATGCTGCTGTAAAGTTGGCTTTTCACAGACCACAATTTACCATCGGTATATTATTGAATTCACTGATAAGGATAATAACCCTTTTTCCATCAGTGATCCTTTACAATATCTTTCACAACGTGCTATCGACAGAAGGGCACGTCAGCAAATTCCTATTACCATTTCCGATCTTCCCATTAATCCCGATTATATTCAACAAGTATTAAATACAGGAGTTAAAATATTGAATAATTCGAAATGGTTAAACTCTATATCTATTGAAACATCTGATTCTATTGCTCTGAATGCAATCCGGCAATTTCCATTTGTTAAAAACTCTAACCCTATTGCACCCCGATCGGGTAAAGGAAAAATACCTGATAAAGACAACGCTTATGATTATCCCCAGCGTGTTGAATTATTTTCGGAATCTGATTATGGGGTTGCTTTCCATCAAATTGACATGCTCAGAGGTGAGATCCTTCATCAGAGAGGATTTCGTGGTGATGGAATCATTATTACCGTGCTTGATGCCGGTTTTTTTAATGCACCTAACATAAGTCTCTTTGACAGTTTATATGCGGATCACCGGGTGTTGGGAACCAGGAGTTTTGTTACTGGTGAAGAAGATGTTTATGGAGGTGCAACGCACGGATGTTCCGTGCTTTCTACAATGGCAGCTAACCAACCTGGCATTATGGTGGGAACTGCCCCAAAAGCCAGTTTTTATTTATTTATAACAGAAGATGAAAATTCTGAATATCCGATAGAAGAACACAACTGGGCGGCCGGTGCCGAAATGGCGGACAGCTTAGGGACGGATCTTATTACTTCGTCACTGGGCTACAGTGTGTTTGAGGATTCTGTTTTTAACCATACTTATGAAGAGATGGATGGTAATACTACTATGGTCACGCGGGCCGCTGATATGGCCGCAAGCAAAGGCATTATAGTATGCAGCAGTGCAGGCAATGAGGGAAACCATCCCTGGCATTATATTACCGCTCCTGGTGATGCAGACAGTATTTTAACGGTAGGTGCCACTGATTCAACGGGAACCATTACAGCATTTAGTTCATATGGGCCTGCATCCGACGGAGACCTAAAGCCAAATGTGACTGCAGAAGGTATTGGTGTATATGTAGTGGACGCTTTTTCAGGAATACCCTACAAAAGCAATGGCACTTCTTTTTCGAACCCAATTATTGCAGGAATAACTGCCTGTTTGTGGCAGGCGCATCAGGAGGAAAATAATATGGAGGTTATTGCTACCATACAAAAGAGTGCAAGCTTATATTATAATCCCAATGACTCAATGGGAAATGGCATTCCAAATTATGAGCTGGCAGATCTGATACTTTCTAATAAGACACCGGAGAATTTAAATGTATCGAAACCAGTAATCTATCCAAACCCTTTTTCTGACCATGTAAATGTTTTGATTTCTTCCTCTGAAAATGAAAATATAACTATTGAAGGAGAGGACATTACCGGAAGAAAATTCTTTTCGAACCATTACTCCGTTCTAAGGGGCTTAAATTATTTTTCATTTCCACAAATGAGAAATCTTTCCAACGGCTATTATTTTATTCGATTCAATTACGGAGATCATGCGGACATTTTAAAAGTTCTAAAATCGGACTAGTTACAATTCAATCTTCCAATTTTATCCAGTTACCATTTTCATATCTCAAAATGTGTACGGTCTTATTCTCATAAAACCATACAGGTTGGTCTTCGTTTGAAGATATAACAGGCACAAATTTAAACTGATCGCCAATAAGAGTGGCAGTTTTATTAATATCCGAATCAGCAGCCATGCCGCCCAGCATTAAATTTCCGAAGAACATCATCTGATCATAACCTCTCACAGCGTTTTCCGTTGGGCTCAGGTTAAATTTAGAAACATATTTATCCTTAAAAAATTTAGCTGCTTTTCCATCTTTATCTAGCCAAAAAGAGCTCGAGATGTTTATGTTAATTTTATCTAAAGCAGCTTGGGAAATGAATGTGCACTTATTCCAGGTAGGCATTCCATACACCTCCACTTCATAATCTTCAGACAAATGGCTTAATTGCTTAATAACGCTGTTTGCAAACGGTTCATCAGAACTGGCCACTATAACAATGTTTTTATCCAAAGCTGAAAGGGAATCTTTCAAATTTTTATAATTATTTACAGTACTGTCCGTAAACTCCATATATTGAATCTTTTGTGCTTCAGAAGGCCGATCATTTTTAAAAAAACCAGCCAGTTCAAGGTCGCTTTCCCTATTTCGGTGAATTAAAAAAACTTTTTTCCCGGCGTAATTTTTTTCCAGATACGATTCAATTTTCTGACAGTGCGATTGAAGAGTCGCGTTAGCCATAAGGTAAAATGAGTTAGGCTCTTTACTGACCACCATAGCTGAGTACGGAGACAGAAGGTAAATTTTATTTTCAGATGAAAATTTTTCTACCACCTGTAAACGATTATTTAAAACAGGTCCCATAATAAGATCTGCTGTCTTTATTTCGTCATTTTTTAATATCGATAACAAGTGAACAGAATCTCCTGAATCATAAGCCAGAAGCTTAAGCTGGAGACCAAGAGATTTAAGTGAGTCAAGGGCAAGTAAAAGTCCCTGGTAATATTCAACAGCAAGCTGTGTTTCATCAGGTATAAAAAAGTTACCCTTTAATAAGTCCCTGATATAAATCTTACCTGATTCGAAGGGCAAAAATAAGGCTACAGTGTATTGCTTTTTTTTCTGAAAGAAATTTTGTGAAGGAGGCTTTGAAAGAATGCTGTCCGGTAATATCTGGCTGCTATCAGTCTGCGCAATGCAGCCTAATGCAAGAAAGTTTAAAAAAAATAAAAGAATAAAGAGTTTATTCCCACTCAATGGTTGACGGAGGTTTAGAACTGATATCGTACACCACACGATTAATACCCTTCACACTATTGATAATTTCACTTGAAACGTTTGCCAGAAAAGAATAGGGTAGATGGCTCCAATCCGCAGTCATTCCGTCTGTTGATTCTACCGCCCTGATACAGATTGCATTTTCATACGTACGTTCATCGCCCATCACTCCTACAGATTGCACCGGGAGTAAAATGGCACCTGCCTGCCATACCTTATCATATAAGTCATGCTTTCGCAAAGCGTTTATCAGGATGTCATCCGCCTCCTGTACAAGGCTTATTTTTTCTGCTGTAATATCTCCGAGAATCCTTATAGCCAATCCCGGACCAGGGAACGGGTGCCTCCTTAATATTTCTTCCGGAACATGAAGCTCCTTGCCAATGAGCCTCACTTCATCTTTAAAAAGTGATCTAACCGGCTCAACAAGTTTCAGATTAATATCCTTGGGTAATCCACCTACATTGTGATGGCTCTTTATGGTTTGCGAAGGACCATGAACAGAAATGGATTCTATCACATCCGGGTATATAGTTCCCTGGGCAAGCCATTTAATTTTATTAAGCTTCTGCGCTTCCTCCTCAAATATCCGAATGAATTGTTCGCCTATAACTTTTCGCTTTTTCTCAGGATCACTTATTCCCTGCAAAGCTTTTAAAAAACGATCACCTGCCTGAATACCGTCAATATTTAAACCCATTTGCTTGTAGGCGCTCATCACTTTTTGAAATTCATTTTTACGGAGCAATCCATTATCTATAAAAAAGCAAAAAAGATTTTGCCCTATAGCATAATGAAGTATGGCAGCTGTAACAGATGAATCGACTCCGCCCGATAATGCCAGCATCACGTGCTCATTCCCGACCTTATTTTTAATGTCGTCAACTGCGGTATCAATAAAAGCTGCGGGTGTCCAGGTCTGTGCGCAGCCACAAACACCCACACAAAAATTGTAGAGTATTTTTTTTCCTTCTACCGAATGAAAAACTTCCGGATGAAACTGAAATCCATAAACCGGTTGCCCATATGAACCATTAAGGCTGCGGAATGCAGCAACTTCCACGTTAGATGAATTGGCTAATAATTCAAATTGCCTGGAAATATGAGTAATGGTGTCTGCATGAGACATCCAGACCTGGCTGCCATCATTTACATCTTTAAGCATTACATCTTCACTGGGAAGCTTATGTAGATGAGCCCGGCCATATTCCCGTCTCGATGACCTCATAACTTCACCGCCTGTTTTAAATGCAATAAGCTGAGCGCCATAACATACTCCAAGAACAGGAACTTTTCCCAGTAAATTATTCAGGTCTACATCAGGGAAATCTTTATCATGTACAGAAAAAGGACTGCCCGAAAGAATAATTCCTTTTACCTCAGCATCCGGATATGGAAACTTATGATACGGGTAAATCTCACAATAGATTTTTAATTCACGTACGCGGCGGGCAATAAGTTGTGTATATTGGGAACCAAAATCAATAATTAAGATTTTCTCCATGTGCTTCAAAGTTAACTCTAAGGAATTTTCCATCCAAAGAATTAAGCATTCTCTGGTTAAATCATATTAAATCATAACCACTTAAATTTATTTTGAATTTTTATCGGTTTCAGAAACCAATGAAATAAGAGAAAATTGATCAGACGATTAATTCCTACCGTTATCATTTCTTTTTCCAATCCTCATATAATTTAAATAATGCCGGTGTCAGAATTTTATTTCTATAGAACCCGCTTTCATTTCTTTGCCGGAAGCACTCATAAAGGGATACAGCGCATGCCACTGAAATATTCAAACTTTGGATCATGCCTGCCTGTGGAATAATAAAGTTGCCATCTGATAAAGTGGAAGCAATGTTTGAGACACCGGTATGTTCATTCCCAAAAACTAAAGCTGTGGATTGGGTTAAATCCAGGTTATAAACTGATGTTGAAGCATTATCGAGCCGTGTAGAAAAGATGCGGGAGTACCTGTTTCTTACTTCATGCAGGCATTCCCTGGTATCGGAAAAATGGTGTATCGTTAACCACTTGCTTGCACTGGCGGACGATTTCTTTCCAAAGTCAGATATTTTTTTTCCTTTGGGGGAAATAATAAAAACTTCCTGAATTCCAACGGCATCACATGACCGGAGCACCGCTGAAATATTATGATGGTCCCATACATCTTCCAGAATTACCGTTAAATCCAGTTGCCTGGCCGCTAATACATCCTTCATCCGTTGATCGCGTCTATCCGTCATGTTTTCAATTTTCGAAATTAAATAAGCTGTATCTTTTACTACTGCTGATTATTTTCATTTTTATCTAACGCAATTAGTATAACCCTGCAATAATCATTGTAATCCACAAAATATTAACTTATAAACACCCGTAGTGTTTATCCAATTTGGGCATCCCTTCTTCCTTTTATAATTTGTAAATTTGCTCTGTTCCAAGCCTCGAAATCAGGATTGGAAATTTTTAAGATTTTCTTCTAAACTAATACGCTCTGATGGTAAATGGCAATAAGGTAATACCGGTTAATATTGAAGAGGAAATGAAGACTGCTTACATCGATTATTCGATGTCGGTGATTGTTTCCCGAGCCATTCCAGATGCCCGTGATGGCCTGAAGCCTGTACAGCGGCGAATCCTTTTTGCAATGAACGAATTGGGGCTTGGGTTTAACCGGCCCTACAAAAAGTCGGCTCGTATAGTTGGTGAGGTTTTAGGAAAATACCATCCTCATGGTGATAGCGCTGTTTATGAAGCGATGGTTCGAATGGCGCAGCCCTGGTCCCTTCGGTATCCGTTGGTGGATGGGCAGGGAAACTTTGGCTCACTGGATAATGATCCTCCCGCGGCAATGCGGTATACAGAGGCCCGCCTTCAAAGAATGGCGGAAGAGATGATGACAGATATTGATAAGGATACTGTTGACTTCCAGTTTAATTTTGACGATACCCTTAAGGAACCTACGGTACTACCCAGTCGAATCCCTAATTTGCTTATTAACGGAGCGTCCGGTATTGCAGTCGGTATGGCAACTAATATATTGCCTCATAATCTTTCCGAAGTAATTGATGGCATTGTTGCCTACATTGAAAATAAGGATATCTCTATTGAAGACCTTATAAAGTTTGTAAAGGCTCCTGATTTCCCTACGGGAGGAATTATTTATGGATACGATGGTGTGAGGCAGGGGCTATTGAGCGGCCGCGGAAAAGTAGTAGTTCGTGCCCGCACCAATATTGAAATAATGAAAAACGGGAAGGAGCGGATTGTAATCACGGAAGTTCCTTATCAGGTAAATAAAGCGCTCATCCATGCCAAAATTCATGAACTGGCAGTAGATAAAGTCATTGATGGTATTGCAGAATCACGGGATGAATCAGACCGGCATGGAGTAAGGCTGGTAGTAGAGCTCAAGAAAGATGCTATTCCGAATGTGGTTTTAAACCAGCTTTTTAAGTTCACCCAGTTACAGAACTCTTATGGCATAAACAACATCGCGCTTGTAGCGGGCCGGCCAAAGCAAATGAATCTTAAGGATATGATTTCCGTGTTTGTTGATTTTCGCCATGAAGTACTTGTCCGCCGGACTAAGTATGAATTATCCGAAGCAGAAAAACGAGCGCATATACTTGAAGGTCTGCTTATTGCACTTGATCACCTCGATGAAGTGATTAGCTTGATCAGGTCGTCCAAAACACCTGATGATGCGCTGAAAGGTTTGATGAAACAGTTTAATCTTTCGGAAATTCAAAGCAAGGCTATCCTTGATATGCGTTTACAGCGGTTAACTGGTCTGGAGCGTGATAAAATCCGGGATGAATATAAAGAGGTGATGCGTTTGATCGATTATTACAAAGATGTGCTTTCGAATGAGACCCTTAGGTTCGAAATTATTAAGGATGAGATGCTTGAAATGAAAAAGAAGTACGGTGATGAGCGCCGTACCGAGATCGTCTATTCAGCGGAAGATATGAATATAGAGGACCTTATTGCTGATGATGAAATGGTTATCACGATCAGTCACCTGGGATATATTAAAAGAACCAGCCTCAGCAGTTACCGAAAGCAGGGAAGAGGCGGCAAAGGCTCTATTGGGAGCGGCTCGCGGGATGAGGATTTTATTGAACATCTCTTTATAGCATCAAACCATAATTACCTGTTATTTTTTACAGAGCAGGGCAGATGCTACTGGCTGAAAGTATATGAAATACCGGAGGGAAATAAAACGGTGAAGGGAAGAGCCATTCAAAATGTAATTAATCTCCCTGCAGATGATAATGTCCGGGCAGTAATTAATGTAAAAGACCTTTCCAATGAAGAATTCCTGAAAAATAACTACCTGATATTCTGTACCAAAAAAGGAATTATCAAGAAAACAACATTAGAAGAATTCAGCCGGCCACGTGCTTCAGGTATCAATGCAATTTCCATAAAAGAGGGTGATGAACTGCTTGAAGTAAAGATGACGAATGGAAAATGTGAAGTCCTTATGGCGGTAAGGAATGGATTTGCCATCCGTTTTAATGAAGAAAAAGTTCGCCCTATGGGCCGGGCAGCCGCAGGCGTAATCGGGATAAAATTTAAAAAGAAGGATGACGTGGTGGTAGGAATGGTTTGCGTGGATAAGAAAGATACTACCAAGACAATTCTTGTGGTATCTGAAAAGGGATATGGGAAGCGAACTGACATAGATGAATACAGGATTACAGGAAGAGGTGCCAAAGGGGTGAAAACATTAAATGTTACGCCAAAAACTGGTACGCTCGTTGCCATGAAGGCAGTTACTAATAGTGATGATCTGATGATCATTAATAAGTCAGGCGTCGTTATCAGGATGTCTATGAGTGATATAAAAGTAATAGGCCGGGCTACCCAGGGTGTTAAGCTGATTAGACTAAATAAAGAGGATGAGATAGCTAGTGTGGCTAAAATAGAAGTGGATAATTCAGAAATTATTGATGATATCGATAATGAAAAATCGGGTGATCCGCAGGGAGACTTGTTCAGTAAAAATTAATTTAACACATCATAAAAAACATTCCATGAAAAAGTTCGTGTTGTTTGTAACCTCATTGGTTCTTTCATTCAATGTATTTTCCCAATCTTCTGCGGTGGTAAGTGCCTGGAATTATATCAAAAGTGGCGAAATGGAAAATGCGCGTACTTCTATTGAAGGAGCCACGCAGGATTCAAAGACTGCCGCCTGGCCTAAAACATGGTTTTACCGTGCTACCATATACCTTTCCATGTATGATGATTCGGTAATGCGAAAAAAACATCCTGAAGCTCTTTCGGAAGCAATAAAATCATATGAAAAAGCAATGGAGCTGAACCCGAAGAATGAATTTAAGGAACAGATACAACAGGGGTTGATTGAAAGTTCGTTCCATACATTTAATAATGGTGTAATACCCTATAACAATAAGGATTATGCGACTGCCTATGCATCTTTCAGGCAATCTGCCGATATCAACCAATATCTTAATACTACTTTTAATATGAAAAAAGTAGATACGTTATCCACATTATATGCTGCAAATGCTGCTGCCAAAGGCAAAAAATATGACGAAGCTACCCAGCTGTATCAACAGCTTCTGGATCAAAAAATAATGATGCCTGATATTTATTCCAATTTGGGTATGATTTACCTGGCGCAGGGAGACACCACTAAAGCCACGAATATTATTTCCGAGGGTTCCAAAATGTATCCTCAGGATGAGGGGCTTATGGTTCAGGAGCTCAATGTGTATTTATTCTCAAAGAAATATGATGAAGCTATAACGAAGCTGAATGCAGCTATACAGAAAGAGCCAAAGTTCACCGCACTGTATATTAACCTTGCTAATGTATATGAACAGCAAAAGGATACGGTCAATGCCCGAAAAACGTACATGCAGGCTTTACAGGTAGATCCTAAAAGCTTTGATGCCTTTTATCGTTTAGGTGCCATGTACTACAACCAGGCGGTGGAACTGAACAACCAAATGAATAAGCTCGATCTTAATGCACAGAAAAAATACGATGTATTAAAGGTTGATCGTGATCAATTATTTAAGGCAGCGCTGCCGTACCTGGAGCAGGCTCACCAGATTGACCTGAAAGACATGGATACGATGTCCGCCTTGAAGGAATTGTATGCACGCCTGAATATGATGGATAAGCTTAATGACATCAAGCAGGAGATGGATGCCACGAAAGGTTAAACCACGAAGATCGATTGATGATAAAGGAGTGGGTTAAACTGTCCGCCTGAATGTATAAACAAGTAAGTTCCTACTTAACATAATATTAATTATAGGCACAAAGCAATTAAGGTTGGCTCTTTACTTAGTGAAGTGAAGCTTCGGAGAAAGAAAACAAAAAAATATTATCTTCATTTATTAAAGAATAAAAATTATGAATCCAAAAATGATATGGTCAAATTTAGCCGTGAGCGATTTAGAGCGAACAACAAAATTCTATACTGAATTAGGCTTTAAGCCTAACGGTGCCAATAAAGAATTAACAAGTTTTATTGTTGGCGAAAATGATTTTGTAATGCACTTCTTTAAGAGATATACTCAAATCCAGTATAAAAAGTGAAATAGCCGACTCACAAAACGTAAACGAAGTTTTATTTACACTTTCCGCTCAAAGCAAAGACCATGTGGATAATTGGGAAAAAGAGGTTGAAAAAGCAGGCGGGAAAATTATTTCTAGGCCGGAAGAATTTGGAAAAGGATATTATGGTTTTGTTTTTGCCGACCCGGATGGTCATAGGTTTAATGTCTTTTTTATGGAAGGCCTCTAATTATATAAATAAACAAAGGCGGACAGAGAATGCTCGAACTCACTATAAGGTATTAGCTAAGCTGCCTACAATGTTAACCTGCGGAAAGAGATTATACTGCCACTGAAAATTATTTTTTAAATCTCCCACCCTTCAAAAAGAAATTTCTCTTCTCCCCCAGCTTCACTCCCCGGAGATTTAAAGTGTTAGAGGAGGAAGTTGCAGAAAATAAATGAAGCAACCGTAGTTAAAAGATTAGTTTCCCTCTGTGCGGATTTTATTTCTTCTTCCCCTTTTTCTTCTTAACAAAAACATTACAAAATTTTCTCAAAAAAATTTGCGTAGTTAAATAACTACACATACATTTGTAGTCAAATAGCTACGCAATGAATTTAAGACGTGATGTATTTCAGGCCATAGCAGACCCTACAAGAAGGGCTATTTTGTTGTTAGTGGCTTCCCAGGCAATTACAGCCGGAGCAATAGCCTCAAACTTTATCACAGCCAGACCCACCGTTTCAAAACACCTGCAGATACTCACCGAGTGCGGATTGCTCAATCAGGAGCAAAACGGCAGGGAAATTTTCTATCTCATCAATGCAAAAAAAATGAAAGAAGTAGCCGACTTTATTGAGCCATTCCGCAAAATGTGGGATGACAGGTTTAATAAATTGGAAACAATTATGAAAAAATACAAATCAAAAAAATAGAATAACATGGAACAAAAAACAAAAATCAATGCCGAAGACGGCAAACAGGAATTAGTGATCACCAGGGAATTTGACCTGCCATTGGAGCTACTTTTTAAAGCGTATGTGGAACCAGAAATTGTGGAGCAATGGATGGGAACGAAAGTGCTGAAACTCGAAAGTAAAAAACACGGCAGTTACCAGATTGAAACATCCGATCCAAAAGGGAACGTCGCTTTCCGTGCCAATGGAGTGATCCATGAGTTTGTTCCCAACCGGAAAATCACCCGCACATTTGAAATGGAGAATACGCCATTTGGCGTTCAGCTTGAGATTTATGAATTTGAACAACTTACTGATGACACCAGCAAACTCAGGATGCATGTTATATATGAATCCGTTGCTCACAGAGACCAGGTGCTGCAGCTACCCTTTGCGCAAGGCATTAATTTGGCACATAACCGGATACAAGAAATCGTAAACCGCCTTCGCTAAAGCTATTGCGGTCGGAAGGCAAATTAAATAACACACTATGGAAAAGAGAAATAAAATCATCTATTGGATTGTTACTGTCTGGCTTGCATTAGGAATGCTGTCAACCGGAGCAGTACAGTTATTCAAAGGGAAAGAGGGACAAGGTGGGGTTGATATGATAACACATCTGGGCTATCCTCTTTATTTGCTAACATTGCTCGCTATATGGAAAATCTCCGGCGTTATAGCATTGCTTATTCCTAAATTTCCACTACTAAAAGAATGGGCCTATGCAGGCTTTTTCTTTGCCATGACGGGAGCAATATTTTCGCATATTGCATCGGGCAATTCCGTAACTGAAATATTACCTTCAATACTACTTCTGATCCTGGCTTTGGTATTGTGGTATTTCAGACCTGCCGATAGAAAAATCATTACAATTAATTGAGTTAATAAAAATGACTTCGTAAATAAATCGATATAACAATTCACCTCTGCATAGTATGAACAATATTAAGAGCCCTAATAATAAATTGCCACCACAACAAACTAAAGAACTAGTCAGCGCATTAAAAGCACGTTTTGAAAAAAATAGGAACCGACACAAAAGTATTGAATGGACTGAAGTTCAAGCAAAACTTGACTCCGGGGATTCGGGGGAAAAACTGTGGTCGCTCAATGAAATGGAAAGAACAGGCGGGGAACCTGATGTTGTTGGCTTTGATAAAAAGACAGGTGAGTACATTTTTTATGATTGTTCATCGGAAAGTCCTAAAAGCCGCAGAAGTGTGTGTTACGATAATGAAGCACTGGAATCAAGGAAAGAGCATAAGCCAGAAAATAGCGCTATCGAGATGGCTGCTGACATGGGCATTGAACTGTTATCAGAAGAACAATATCGGGAACTGCAGCAACTTGGAAAGTTCGATATCAAAACATCAAGCTGGGTACAAACACCTGCTCATATCAGAGAACTCGGCGGAGCACTCTTTTGTGACCGTCGCTATGATACTGTCTTTGTATATCACAACGGTGCAGATTCCTATTATGCAGCCAGGGGATTCCGTGGCTTGCTGAAGGTCTGAATTTCTCAAAAAAAGATTTTATGACAAAGAGTGAAATGAATCCTAAAGCAGACTGGTATTTTAATAAAGAGAAAAGGTGGCAGGAAGAAATCAGGAGATTGAGAATTATTGTTCTTGATTATAACCTTACTGAAGATTTGAAGTGGGGTTGCCCCTGTTACTCATTGGAGAAGAAGAACATTGTTCTAATTCATGTGTTTAAAGAATACTGTGCCCTTTTGTTTTTTAAAGGAGCACTGTTACACGATACCAATAGTATTCTTATTCAACAAACGGAAAATGTGCAGGCAGCCCGGCAGATTCGTTTTACTAATGTGCGCGAAATAGTTAAAATGGAAAAAATAGTGAAAGCCTATATTCATGAAGCCATTGAAGTGGAAAGAGCAGGTTTGAAAGTACCCTTAAAAAAGACTAAAGAATTCAGCATGCCTGAAGAGTTTCAAAATAAATTAGATCAAGTTCCTGCTTTAAAAACTGCTTTTGAATCATTAACACCGGGACGGCAAAGAGGATATCTTCTTTATTTTTCCTCAGCCAAACAATCCAAAACCCGCGAGGTGAGAATTGAAAAATATGTGCAGAATATTTTTGATGGAAAGGGATTAGAGGATTAAAACATGGATGAGAAAAGTAAATCAGTTAGTTTATAATTCCGCGCCTAAAACAGGTAAAACTAAAGATGCCATATGGAATTCTTAAATTATTTAGGTACGCTGTTTTCTTCCTTTGCTTTTTTCCGGAAATACTTTCTCAATAAAAAATTGTGCTGAAGTCCTTCCAAATCTTCATTAAGCTTTTGGGAGCTGCTGTCTAAGTTCTTGATTGCAGACTTGAGATCCAGTGCAGTCTGTTCATCATGAAGCAATACACCTGCAGGGCTATTAGTGTTGTTCAAGTCTTTTGTAGCCTCTTTCATATTCGTAACAACATCGGAAGCCGAAGCAGCAACTTCCTGCAATTTCGAAGTGGTAACTTTAAGGGATTTAAAAACAGTAGTATCGGTAACCAGGTTATTCGCAAGGCTATTTTTCTGATTTAGCTTGTTTCCATATTCCGTCAGAGAAGCAGTTAGTTGTGCGGCTTTTGATGAAGCTTTTTGCAAGGAAGCAATGGTAGTGTTGATGTTAGTATATAAAGCATCATCGTTGAGCAATTTACCAAGGCTTCCTTCTCCTGCATTAATTCTTTTGGTAATTGCCTTAAAATCGGTGGTGATCTCGAGCAGATTCTTATTATTTGCCTGGAAAGTATTCATCATAGAATCCGTGGTTAATGTATATTCTATGCCCAAAGTATCTCCTTCTACCACAGCATCCACGGTGGATGAACCACCATAAATCACAATGATCTTATTACCGATCAGCCCATCTGTGCTTATTTTCACCTTGGCATCTTTACGGATATACTGTTGCGATTTCTCATCTATCTTCATTTGCACTTTTACTTGTGATTTACCATAAAAGTCCAAGTCATTCACGGTACCTATTTTCACTCCGGAGAACCAGACATTATTTCCGCGTTGCAATCCGTTTACATCATTAAAAATGGTAGTAACGGTCATCTTTTTTACAAAGCTGTTATGCAGATTCCCGATGGCAAGAATACCCGCAAGCAGGAACATAAGACCCAGAAAGATGAATAGCCCTACTATTATTGCGCGTCTGTTTGGATTGGATTTCATTTTTATTATTGTATAAAATTGTAGTCAAAAAAACTTTTTACCCTTTCCTCCTGGGTATCAAATACCTCTTCAAAGCTTCCCTGCCTTAAAAATTTTCCGTCTAGCAGCATGGCAAGACGATCGCCCGTAACTTTAGCACAGGTAAGATCATGGGTGATAATAATAGAACTGGTGTGGTATCTTTCTTTTACCTCATTGATTAATTCATTGATTTCTATACAGGTGATTGGATCTAAACCTGCTGTAGGCTCATCATAGAGCATAATCTCGGGCCGCAGGATGAGTGTTCGGGCGACACCTATTCTTTTTCGCTGGCCGCCGGATAGCTCTGAAGGCATCTGGTTAATGGTCTGCTCAAGCCCGACCGCTTCCAGCACTTCCTCCACTGCATCGCTGATCTCTTTACCGGTTAGATTTTTTTGGTTCCTAACCAATGGAAATTCCAAATTTTCACGAACATTCATACTGTCGTATAATGCACTGCTCTGAAACGAAAAGCCAATTTTCATCCGGAGTTCCCGCAGTTCTTTGCCATCCAGCAGATCTACCTGGCTGCCAAGAACATTTACCATGCCTTCATCAGGTTTCAGTAACCCTGAGATAATTTTTATAAGAACTGATTTTCCGCTTCCGGAACGCCCGAGCACTACTACGTTTTCGCGCTTAAAAACATCAAGATCAATACCGCGAAGCACCTGCAGATCCCCAAAAGACTTATACAAGCCCCTGATGGAGATTACTGCCTGTTCATTATTTATATCTGGCTGACCGTTCTCCATAATTAAATTAAAAATAGCGAATCCAGTTAGTGAGCTGTACGATAATAATTTCCTCCACAAAGATCAGGAACATAGAAAGTACGACTGCTGCATTGGCCGCCCTCCCCACTCCTTGTGTTCCCTGAGATGCATTGAAGCCTTTATAACAGCCCACTATTCCAATTGTAAATCCATAGGCAAAAGCCTTAAAGACAGATGAAAAAACATCGAGAAAAGTGATCTGTGCAAACGCCTCTTCAAAGAAAGTGATAAAGCTGGTTAGTTCATGTGAGTGAACATCGAGATAGGCTCCCATCAAACCCACAAAGGCGCAATACATCATTAAAATAGGTACTGTAATAGTGGTGGCTAAAACTCGGGTAACCACCAGGAATTTAAAGGGATTAACAGCAGAAACTTCCATAGCGTCTATCTGCTCCGTCACCTTCATGGAACCCAGCTCTGCTCCTATATTTGATCCTACCTTGCCTGCACAAATAAGCGCCGTTACCAATGGTGCAAGCG
The DNA here is from genome assembly GCA_013816805.1 of Chitinophagales bacterium. Classification (NCBI taxonomy): domain Bacteria; kingdom Pseudomonadati; phylum Bacteroidota; class Chitinophagia; order Chitinophagales; species Chitinophagales bacterium. The sequence continues at coordinate 215,802 of JACDDS010000004.1, forward strand.
CTCTCACGAGTGCGATCGCTATCAATGAAGGCAGCCATGAGGATGCCCCGAAGGCAGCTAACGAAGGACGGGACTGTTTGGTAAAAACTATACCGGTCACAAAACCAGTAAGCGTTATGAGCGGTAACGATCTAAAACCAACTTCCAGGCATTGCTTTATTACTTCCCTCCATTCAAATGGAGCTTGAAAAGATTCTTTTATAAAACGGGTTATAAATTTATACCCGCTATAAACATCAATAAAAAGCTGATCCAGTTTTTTTGTAAACAAATGGGTCTATTTTAAAATTTTACTGGCTTATCTACAAAAAGAAAGATAATGGATTATGAATTAAATAGGAGCGCATAAATACCACAATTTTTACAAACATTATATCCTTGAGGTATTAACTATTTGCAACCACTGGCGATTAGAATATCAATGTTAAGTGGAATCGGCAGCAATCTGAAAGCAAAGCCACATCCTGTGATTTTAGCGCCTCCTGAAAATTATCGAGCTAAAATTTTACTAATAAGACTACCAGTTTTCAGGCGAATCAAATAAACTTCTTTTAGCAAAAAATATTTCTAAAAATAACAGGAATAGTTACCGGGATTCTTATATTAATATATTGCATTCAGACCTGTTAACTTAAGGAATTATAAGCTGCTTTTAAAATTCCTGGGTTCTCGTTTAAAACTTTTTTTCACTCAATTCAATAGAGTTATTCTTTCTCTTTATTTTCGCCGCGTGAAAAAAGACAGTTTCAATACTAACCAATACGTGATCAGGAGTATATAATACTGATAAGAAAGACACCATAAATATTTAATTATTAGCTCAAAAGTTAAATAATACTGCACATGAAAAAGCTTTTACCTATTTCGGGATACCATTTATGGGTTCTATTATTGTTTGCTTTGTTGGTTTTAAACAGTGCGATAGATGTCAGTGCCCAAACCGTGACAATATCCGGCCTGTTCCGGCCTCGTTTGGAAGTGCAGTATGGATATAAAGTTCCTCCGGATACTTCCAGCACACCACAGTTTCTATTATCACAGCGTACCCGCCTGATGGCAGCCTATAACAGCAATCGCTTCAATGCCTTTATCAGCATTCAGGATGCCCGCATCTGGGGTGATGAGGTACAGGCAAGCGATGTGCCTTCGCTTGGCTTACACGAGGCCTGGATACAATACAACTTTTCAAACAAGATAGGCTTACGGGCAGGCCGCCAGGAATTAAAATATGATAATAAGCGGTTGCTTACGGATGGCGATTGGCCTCAGCAAGGGCGTGCTCATGATGCAATGGTTTTAAAATTAAACCTTGATCAGGGATGGAGAGTGGATGCTGCTGCATCCTATAACCAGCAGGCACAAACTTTTTTTGGTGATTACTACGGACTGAGCAATTACAAAACACTTGATTTTTTATGGGCTAATAAATCCAAAACAGACACAAATTATACGTACAGTATCTCAGGAATAATCCTGGGAGATGGTTACCAATCACCCGATACCAGCGGTATTGTGATGCGCTACACTTACGGCATAAATTCCAGCCTCGACTACCACAGGTGGGGCGTTAATTTAGAGGGATACGGACAGAGCGGGAAAACGCGGACATTCAATCAAAGCGGAAATATTGTTCCCAGCTCTTTTCAAAAAATATCGGCGTACATGTTCTCTGTAAATCCGTGGATACAGGCAACAAAAAACCTGCAGGTTGGAGCAGGGATTGATTATTTGTCAGGCAGCAATTCAGTTGATACAGCAAATGCCATTGACCCGAATATTATCTATCCCAACCTTGATGGAACTACCCATACTTTTAACCCCGCATTTGGTGCAGGGGATAAATTTTATGGCAAGATTGATATCTTCGTAAATATTCCAACTGATACGCGTAATGGTGGGTTAATTGATGCCTATCTGAATTTAAAGTACACTTACGATAACTGGAATTTCGGAGCTGCGTATCATTATTTTGCCTTGCAGAACAAGGTGGTTGATGTAGAGAACCCCGGCAAAGGTTTAGGTAAGACTCTGGGCAGCGAATTAGATTTTGCAGCCATAAAAGACATTACCAAAGAGATCAATTTAAATACGGGTTTAGCGCTTTATTTTCCAACACGCTCCATGGAATTTGTAAAGGCAAGCGGCTTCTCACAGATTGGCGGACCTAAGGTTACTGCTGCATACTTTTACCTGATGGTCACGTTCAGGCCGGTTTTTTTCAGCAATGCCAAATAAAAAATCTTTGGTGTAGCCGGAAGAAATTTCTTTTGTTATCGTTTTCAGATAGATTAATTTGCGCGCCATATAAACCTATTGAATGAAAAAAAAAGGTACTCTATCGGATAAACTGAAAAATTATTCACTGTTGGCCGGTTCGGTCATGGCTTCATCCCTCGCGGCACAGGCGCAGGTAATTTATACAGATATAAGCCCTGATAAGGTATTAGGCGGATCAGTACCTTCCTCTTTTCCTGATGTGCAGATAGATTCGCTGGATTTAAATAATGATGGTGTAACTGATTTCAAAATCATCCTTAAATTCTATGGTATTGATGACTCCATTCCAGGATATAATTTCCGTGAGCATATGGAAGGTGTTGAATTAGGCAATTCTGTCGGCTCTTATGAGGCTGGGGGTTATGCTGCTATTGCGCTTCAATTTAAATCCGGAGACAGCATTCCTCAAAATCTATTTGCTCCTTTTTTTCACTCGGTTAATTTTGCTTTTCAATCGGGATCATCTACGGTGCCTTTTTGGAAAAATGAAAAAGATACGTATATAGGATTAAAATTAACAATAGGTGCAGATGTTCATTACGGCTGGCTTCGCCTCGATGCAAATACTGATTCACTCATTCCAGGTATTACATTAAAAGATTTTGCGTACCAGGAAACTTCTAATGTAAAGATAGCCGCAGGTGAAGGCCTGGTTAATGGAGTTTCTTCTCTACAAAACCAAAATTCTTCGATTATTTTTCCGAATCCCTCTAACGGGCAATGCACTGTGCGACTTGGGCATATTATAAATGGACTTATGCATGCATCGGTAACAGATCAGTTAGGCAGAATAGTATATGAAAATAACTTTACTGGGGATGTAAATGAACTTCATTTAGACTTATCCGATCTTATACCCGGAAACTATTTTATCAGCATAAAATCAGCATCCGTTGCATTTACTCAGAACTGGATTAAGAGTTTATAGCTATCAGCATTTATATACTATTCCAAATCTACCTTAATTTAATATTCATCACCGGAATTAAACTACCATGAAAAAAACTATTCTCCTGATTACACTTGCCTGCTGCTGTTTTTTATTACAAAAGGCCTCGGCCCAATTCGAATATGTTTATCCAAAAAATCACAGCACCAACGAATTTCCAAATACGCATCTTATCCTTAGAAATGGCGAAGCTATAGATGCACAATCCGTTACCGATGATAAGGTTGAATTAACGGGTTCTAAAAGTGGTAAAGTTTCTGCGAAGGCGGTGCTTTCTACAGATGGAAAAACGGTATGCATCACTCCTGCTGCTGCCTTTGCTTATACTGAAACAGTTAGTGTAAAGGTGAATTATGGATTAAGGACTGTATCTGGTAAAATTATAAAAGGAACATCCTTTGATTTTTCTATCCGGCGTGAAATGACCGATCAGGAAAAAAATCAATTGCAGGAATACCTCGATACGCATGACGATGACGGTAATTTAATTAATGACCCGAATCAGCAATCAACATATGTTCCTGCTCCACAAGTTTCGGCGAGGAGCACTGCCCTACCCTTCATACTGATCTTTACCAATAATAATCCTGCACCAGGCAGAATTTTTTTCAACAGGAACAGCGGCACTACACCGCAGACTTCTGCTGAGATCGGATACGGAATCATGGAATCCAATGGCGATTCCGTCTTTAATCAGACTTCATCGGGTGATGGAATCAATTTCCATGTAAATTATAACGGGTATCTCACTGCTCTGAGGCAAATAAATGGAATTGATACCGGAATTATCGTATTGGATTCCAGCTACAATGAGCTTGAGGAAGTTCATTGTGCAAACGGACTGGAACCCAGCCAGCACGAACAACTTTTTTTTCCTGACGGTACTAAATGGTTTTCTATCTATGACTGGGTTTCTATGAACTTAAGTGGAAATGGTGGCGGTGATGCAACCCCGGTAAATATCTGCTGGATACAGGAATTGGATGCTAATGGCAATGTGATATTCATCTGGCGATCGGATCAGTATTTTACGGTGACGGATGCTGCCCCTGATATTCTTTTAACGATCAATGCGACTACCTATGATCCCTGGCACTTAAATTCTATGTACCTCGATAATGATGGAAATATGATCGCTTCATTCCGGAATATGGATCGCGTTGTAAAGATCAATACTACGAATGGAACAATCATGTGGCAATGGGGCGGACTAGGTTCCACCTTTAATGAGTTTGTGACGACCAACGATCCCAATGGTGGCTTCAGTCATGAGCATCACGTTCATAGAATTGAAAATGGCCATATCTTAATGTTTGATAATGGAAATCTTCAGGACCCAGTAAATAACCTTAACAATAAATCTCAGCCAAAAGAATATATTCTGGATGAAGTAAACCACACTGCAAATTGTGTGTGGTATTACACTCACCCGCAGGTAAATGGCTTTAACATGTTTACAAAAAACCAGGGCAGCGCCATTCGTCTTCCAAATGGAAATACCATCATTGGATATGGGCTACCAAATAAGCAGGGTCTGCCAAATGGTGCGGAGATAGATGTAAATAAAAATATTGTTTGGGAGTTCCGTTTCAAAGATTCAACCCAGTATAGCTATCGTGTTTATAAGACAGAATGGAATCCTGTTACCGGTATTGCAAATATTAAGAAAGGAGTACAAAATTTAGAGGTGTTTCCTAATCCGAACAATGGAATGGTGCAAATAAAGACAGAAATCCCCAGCGCAAGTAATATCACTTATACCGTACTAAATACCTTAGGCCAGGTAGTCTTTACCAGAACTGAAAATTATCATTTTCAATCCTCCCCTGCCACCTTAGATCTTACCGGTCTTCGTAAAGGTTTTTATATTCTGAAGGTTTCGGCAGGTGATGTAAAAATGGCGGGGAATGTGATGATTCAATAGACATATTTCTTAACAAATAATAATCCCTGCTTACAGCCGTAAAACACTGTTTCAGGGATTTTATATTTTAGGGATTGTGTTCCTAAGACATCCAAGCATTTTTATCTGAATCTGAATTGTTGGATATTTTAAAGCTCAATTACTATAGTTTATAATCTTGGCGGAACATTTTATATATCTTATTTGCAGCCTCTTGGGTAAAGCATGAAATGTTATGAACCAATTTTTATTCCTGCAAATCTCTTATTCAACCAATGCTTTTTTCATAAAGATCTGATGATCTGAAATCGCTTTAACCATATACATACCGGTTGAGAGATTTTTAAGAGGTATTGTAAATCCGCCTTTTAATCCGGGAAAACTTTCATTAAACACAATTTCTCCAACAGCATTTAGAAGTTGAATAGTTGCTTTTTTAGATGATCCATCAGGTAAAGAAACGTAAATGAAATCATGCGCAGGGTTAGGAAATATTTTGAGCTCCTGAACAATTTGATTCGAAATAAATGTTCCATAGGGAGTAGTAAACGTTTTAATTGCAGAAAAGTCAGAGGCTGGTGGATTAAAGGCATTACAAACCGATTGTATTTCCCACTCATAAGTAGTACCTGACTTCAGGCCTGTAAGCACCACAAACATTGATGAATCAGGAACTGAAACTGTAGTCCATTCTACGCTGCCGCTGTCACGGTATTGAACAATAAAAGAAGATGCATTGGTAGCATTTCCCCAGGAAAGCCGCGCACTGGTTGAAGTAATATCTGTGGCGAGTAATGATTGATCGCTGGGTCGTGCACAAGGTGTCCAGATAAATCGGTGAGCACGATAAGACACATTATTTGAAGGCACAATCTTTCCTTCCCAAACAATTTGATTGGCAGAGTCTACTTCCGTAAAGGAAGGATCGTTAGTAGGATCGGAAATCAGTCCCCAGTCAATAAATGTTCCTCCATCGGAAAAGCGCTGAACACTACCCATAGCTCTTCCCTGTACGGGTATGGTCCCATTGATCAATGGATGGGCGTAGCTCCACACCAGCTTAGCTGTTTTTTCCGAAAAATTCAATGCGTATTCTTTTCCAAAGCTTTGAGGCGGAAAGTGATAATTACCGTTGTCGAACATACTGATGTGACCATTTGCTAGTCTGCGTGCATCATGCTGGTAGTTAAATTTTGCAGTATCGTTCAGGAATGTAAACTCATTTTCTACTCCTCCCAGGCGCCAGATAAATTCCCCGGTATTAACATCAATTTTATCAACCTGGTCAAAATGCCGGTTAGATATTATGATATTTCCATCAGTGCTATCCTCTTCAATGGAATTGGTGTGTATATAATCAATAGAAGCCAGTGCAAAATTTTGGTGCACTGCTTCAAAGAGATCTACATGATCAAAGCTGCGCCACTCAAAAATTAGATTGTCACTATCATCAAATTCCTGGATTACAGATCCGATAACAACAGCATTGGACTGATAGTAAGGATTGAATTGCGTTAAATCAATTATGGAATCATCAAGAGCTATCATATAATAATGACCGTCAGGGAATATCTGAAATTCATGGTTGTCGAACTTATATCCATTTGCCGGCTTGAATGACTTAATGAAATGGTACGAAGAATCAAGCATCTTAAAATCACTGTCAGTCCGGTCGGTATAGGTAAGATATCCGTTATGATTTATTTTGAAATCGGTAACTACACCTGTAGTCACCAAAGAAAAAATAGAATCGTCGTTGCTGGTAATAATATTGCCTCCGGTTGGGCCTATGCCGGTACTGCTTGCAAAATCATAAAATATATCACCGGGATGCGGATTTAGATTAATCAAAACATTCACATTGCCTGTTAATGCCGTACGTGATCCGGATTCCTCAGGAGCAAAACCTTCTGCATCCATTTTTTTTACAGCATCTTCGAAAATCTTTTGTTCTGCATCTGTATATTTCCTGTGGATAGAAAACGAAAAAGAAAGCGGCATAATCGCTGCTCCATCGTTGCGGTAAAGACCTCCCTTTATTTGAACCGTCACCTTTTCACTATATGAAAATGGAATTACAGGTTTTAGGATAATGGTGCGGCGATCATTAGAAAGATTAATGGAAAAATCATGATTACCGCTTTTTGATCCCTCAATCTTAAAAAATGACTTTTTCTCAAGCACACTTTTATCTATTTCATGACCTTCGCGAATAATGATACATCTGTCAGGGTTATGAGATGAGGATCCTGGAACAGGAGCAATAAACTGGAACTGCGCATAGCTATAGGAAACATTGAAAACGAGGATAAAATAACAGGCTAATTTAATAGGGAAAGTCATAAGTCTGAATTAGTGAGAAAGCGTCAAAACTATAAAAAAAAATGACCGGATAATTAATGAAATACCGATTGGATAAAATCAAGAATATTGTCTAAAGGTATTGACAGGTAAATGACCTAAAAAGAATTAATTAATCTACAACCATCTGCCTTGTAATCACATTTTCACCGTTGCTAATAACATAAAAATAAATACCGGGATTAAAGTCTGAAACATCCACCATGATTGTATTCTTGCCAGGCATTCCCTTAACAATTTTTTTGTAGATCATTGTACCCAGCATATCGAATAACCTCATCTCAATTAGGGAGGAAGCAGGAAGGTTTACCTGGATATCTGTCTTTTTTTGTGCAGGATTGGGAACATTTTGCTGAACCCGGAATATGGATTTATCAGATGGGGTAATTCCTACTCCTTCTGTTACGGTAATGCGATATCCCCCAACTGATACCGGTACAAATACACCAAGGGTCAGATAAACTTTAGTGGCAATGGTAAGAGGATATACACCTATCGCAGAAGGAGTACCAGTAATAGTAACACAACCTACGGAGTCTGCTTTAAAGGAACAGGATGAAGGATTGCAGGCATAATTAAAAGGCATGGTAGAAGGAATGGTGCTTAAGCCGGTTACGCCGGTTAATTCTAAATGGTTAAGACTTATTGCAACGCCTGATAAGGTATCTCTGAGAGGCACTTTAAATTGTACGGTTGCACTATATGGAGTATTCACAGTTGCAGGCGGAAGGTTTTGAGTAGTGTCAGGGGTAATACCGGAACCTTCACCTGTCCATTCCGGAGTGCAAACTTGTGCGTATAAGGCACTGAACAAAAAAAAGAAGAGACATGTAAGAATGGTACGTGCAATCATAAAGGACATTTATGTAAAAATAATTTTTTATAGGATGCTAAAGAATTTTTCTGGTGCCTTTAATTTTTTAGCTTTCTGTTCCAGCCATTTATTTTTTTTCGATTTATGTTAAGAAGACAAAAACAATTCTGTCTTTACTGTTCTTTTATCCATTAATGTTGCTTGTAGGCGTTGACTTATGCGAGGCGCAAACTGCATCGAAAGATTCACCTACTATTATTTTTTATAGGAGAGATGATTTGAATTTTGCGGCTTTAACTATTCTATTTACGCTAACAACGTAAGAATCTGCAAGCTGCAACAATAAAGACCGGGTTTATAAAAAGTGCACCAGGTCACATTGCATTTTATGCAAAGCGTGGTGGTGTTGAAGTTCTGAAAAAAGAAACAGAATTATTGATGCATATAGAAGTTAGCAAAACCTATTATGTAAACTGCAATGTAAAGCAAAGCTTTACCTATAGCAGGATAAAAATGGATGAATTCATGGAAAGCACCGGAAAAAGGGATTAAAAGATAGAAGAGAAGACAAGTGTACAGAATAATAAAGGGATCCCGTACACTTTTGTAAAGTTTATACTCTTAGGGAAATGCTGGAAAAAAGAGATTATTAAAATCTGTAGGTTACATTAACACCCTTTACTTTGCCCGTAATAGGGACGAAAGAAAAGCCTTTATCCTGGCATTGATGAAAATAAGGAACCAGTAATCCATAGGCAGAACCCAGGGAAACTCCGATTGCAAGATCAGTAGGGAAATGATCGCCGCCCCTGTATCTCAAATAGGCAGTGGTGGCCGTGGCAGCAACCGCTATTCCATAAAACATAAACCGGTATGGTGAATTAGGATGATATGCAGAAAACACACTTGCTACGAATAAAGTAGAAGATGCAGGAACAGAAGGATGACCCCCATAGAAACTGTCTTTTGCATGGTTACTGGTTTTTTTCTCAATCGGCACTTCAGGCACTTTAATTCCGTCTACAATCAGGCTGTCTTTATTATATACATAGGGCCTGTATTTGTCAACACTGGCCGCGGCCAGTGAGTAAGAGGTGCCTGTTATTCCGAGGGTTTGGACATATAATAATGCAATCTTCAATGCATCCTGCCTGATCTCCCTGTCTGCAAGAAGGATTAATCCATACAGGAAACTGCTGTAGAAAAAAACATCACTGAGATTATTTGCAGTAACACTATAATTATGAATATCATGGCGGTTTATGCCAATTTTTATATCCCGCTCCGGATCCAGATTTAAGATTACACCAACATCTGAAGAGGTTTTTTTACTGAGAAGAGAGAACCCGGTTATGGTTCCTGCTATACCAAGTACTGTAATAGAAATATCAATTGCTGGTTTTATGTGAAAAGGACAATTTACATGATCCCGGGATCCGGCAGACTTTAAGTTTAATTCCGTATGAAGACTCGAAGGATTTATTATAGTATGAATACTATCTTCAACCGATGCAGGGCTGCCGGAATTTAACAGTGAATCACCTGAAACCCCCAATGTATCTTTTACAGATAAAATTGAATCAATATTGATTTGTGCCTTACAAGCATAGTCTAAACACACTAACAGCAGCAGAAAAAAAAACACCTTATTCATAAATTATGGGAGGATTAAGATTAAACTTCCGATAACAAATAAAGTACCATGAAATGATCTGCCTGCCTTTCCTGTATCGTATAGATTAATTAGCTCATGAAGATTATTCAGAGTATGGCAAACAGTTTAATTTCGGCTGCTGATTCTGCATGATTAAAACAAAATGGATTGAAGTCAGCATAAAAAATTACGAATCTCCTTAAATAAATAGCTACAGTAAGCATATGATACAGAAAGTTTCAGCTCACCTAAAAAAAACATATGCAGCTATTGCACTTTTATCTGCAGAACTTATTATAGTCTTTATATTTTTTATCATCGCCTTTGCAGGCTTTCTTTTTATTGCAGACAGGATCTTTCTTCAGCACAAATATGCTTTTGATCAAAATGCATTTAACTTTCTGAAGACCTATGTTACTGATATGAATACCGAAATCCTGCTGTTTTTTACATTTCTCGGAACCTCAGATTTTCTTATTCCTGCAAACATCCTTTTAATCTCATATTTTGCATTTGTTCAGAAACACAAATGGTATTCTATTAAAATTCCTGCCATCTCTATCAGCAGCTTACTGCTGATGCTCGGACTAAAGGAATTATTCAATCGTCCCCGCCCGCTTATTCCCCTTTTACATCCAGCGGAAGGATTAAGCTTTCCAAGCGGACATGCACTAACCAGTGTTACATTCTATGGCTTACTGATCTATATTATCTGGGAGCGTATAAAAAATAAGAATCTTAAATGGTTTTTGATTTTCCTGCTCGTACTCCTTATCTGCACCATCGGATTTAGCCGTGTATACTTACGGGTGCATTATGCCAGCGATGTATTAGCAGGATTTTGCGTAGGTCTCATCTGGCTTGTGATCTCCTTGTCCGTTCTGCGCAGAATTGAACGGTATACTCACAAGGAGATAGACCCTATAGTAGATAATAATGCTTAACGACTTTTAATTGATGCTTATTTATGCTGCGGATCCTTTCTGTAAAATGCCGCAGTTAAATAGATAGGGTCTTTTATTAAAGAAGTCTTGCTCACCCCTGTTTTTGGAAAGTTCTGATATAAAAGTGTTCAGGGCTTCTACCAAGGAGACTACTAAATTCGGATTAGAGGTAACAGCCAATGGTCCCCTGAATTTCTGCCAGGGTGGAAATGTTAAGCTTACGGCTAAGGGTAACGGCGAAAATACCTATCAGTGGTATAGAAAACAATGAACCCATTAGTGGAGCTACCGACAAAACGTATAAAGCTACCACTTCAGGAGGCTAGTATGTTGTTCGCACAGGAGATCAGGGATGTGGTTCTATTTCTTTTATTACAGATGTTAATGTGAATTGTAAGGAAGGTGTTTTCACCGTAAATCAACAGGAGGGATATCCAAATCCATTCAACAATCAATTTCTTCTATTTTTCATTAATCCCCAAGCATTTTTTTTATCTTCATGTTTTATCTAACTATTTTATGAGAAATATTACCAGAAATAAGATTGTTAAGTTTTGTTCAATATTGAAATTCATAGCTCTTTGCTTAATACTAATTATATTTTTGTTTGGACGTGCGTTTGCTCAAAAAAATCTGAACTGCAGCATATATATGGATGATGCATTTACCAGCCTGAATAAAGATGAGTTTGTAGAACAAATAGCAGTGGATAAAATTAATGACCAGGAAGAGGATGTGTATATGGTGGGTTTATCTTATAGCTCACCGAAAGATGCCACTTATCAATATTGTGATACTTCAAAAAATTTAGGTAACGGAGATGCATTTTTAACTAAGTATTCTTACAATCCGGCTGATGGTAACATAAAACATAAATGGAATGGAAAAATCAAATATTCAGGGAGTGCAGGCATTGATAAACCAACAAAAAACGTTGACAGGTACGATTGGGCGTATTGTATTGCAGTAGATCACCAAAACACAAATACTTACGTATATGTGGCAGGTGCAAGCTTGTCTTCGGAACAAGCCATGCAATGTGAAACATGTAATGGCTCATCAGCCTTTCAACCATTACCATCTGATAATTTTGAAGGATTTATTGCAAAATATGATGCTACTGATGGATCCCTTCTCGCCTACACCTATTTCGGTGGTCCCAAGGGTAAAGATGAAGTGCTTGACATTGCTATAAAACCAGGGAGAGACCATGATGTGTACGTGGCAGGGTATACCGAAAGTGAAAACCTGGGATTTCGGGCTCTTAATACGTATGATAAAAAAATAGGTGCTAACGGTGACGGATTTATTGCAGGCTTTGATAATTGCTTAACTCAATTAAAATATTTCACCTATTACTCTATTGATTCTTCAAAATCGGCGGATGGACAGGATCGCTGCCATTGTCTTAGGTTTAGTAATAATGGGAATGAATTATACGTATCAGGAACTTCTGACCAGGGTACAGCTGGTATAGCAACTAAAAATGTCTATCAGCGAAATCCAGGTGGGGGCTCTGATGCTTTTGTGGGAAAATGGAAATTAAAAGGTGCTGCTTACAAACCCGTTTGGGGAACTTATATAGGTGGTGACAGTTTGGACAGAGGAAGAAAGTTAGCCATTACAGATCCTAAAATTACAGGAGAAACTTATGTCTATGTAACCGGCTGGACGCTTAGTGACAATCTAAAACTGGTGCCCGGAAGCTCTGTTATTCAAGACAAATCGGCTGGGGGTAACGACGCCTTTCTTGTTAAGCTTGATGGATCAACAGGAATGGGTATCTGGGCAACCTATTTTGGTGGCTCCGAAGGTGATTTTCCAAATGGTCTTAATTGGTTTTATAGTAAAAAAACCGGAACCCAATGGGTTGCCATGGCAGGAATAACTTCGAGTCCTAATACTACCGGATTTATTAAAGGATATCATGGAAAAGATAAGCTGAAGGATAATTTGTCGGGCCTTCGCGATGCCTTTTTTGCAACCTTTAATGACCAGGGGAATAAGGTGAATCTTGATTATGCTACTTATCTGGGAGGATCAGAAGATGAAAATTTCTCTTTGCCTGATTGCGGATTTAATTGCAACTGTCTGTACAATAATGCTTTTTCAGGGTATGGCTCTTCCGTTGCAACACTTAATGATGGCGGGGGCACAGTCTATGTTTCCTTCTCCACTAACAGTCCGGATGTGGACGATTCTTTACATGGACATGCAGGTGGCACCATCTATAATACCGGAATTCCATTTATTTGTCCGGATTGTCCTAACTGCACCCACGATAATTACGATGCCTTTATGGTGAGAATGGATATGTGCAGTGGAAAGACCTGCAATGATTCACGAATTTCAACTGATCAGAATTCAAATATTACTTTGCATTTGACTCCAAACCCATTTACAGATAATATCTCTGTTGATATTTTCAGTGACCAGAATGATATCGCAAACGTTACGGTTTACGATGAGTTGATGAAAGTTGCATTCTTAAAAAACATTTCTCTGGTTCCCGGGGATAATAGGCTATCACTTGATTTTTCATCTTTCCCTCCGGGCGTTTATATTGCATCAGTGAAAGTGAGCAGCCAGATCAATCAGATTAAACTGGTAAAACAGTAATACCTTTTTTTATTAGCGAAGAGGCCATTGTAGAAACCAAAGTTTCGCACTTTCGAAAAAGATAATCTTGATTTATAATACTCTAAGTGACTTATACAATTAAAGTTTTGTGGGAGAAAAAGTCGCATGAACTTTTTACCGACAATAAATACAGCAGAGCGCATTACTGGTTTTTTGATGGTGGTGTTGAAATATCAGCATCTGCGTCCCCACAGGTAGTTCCACTTCCCATGGCTGATGAATCAGCTGTTGATCCCGAGGAAGCCTTTGTTGCATCCCTTTCAAGCTGTCACATGCTTTTTTTCTTATCCATTGCAGCTGCAAATAAATTTACGGTTGAGAAATATGAAGACTTTGCAGAAGGAATAATGAGTAAAAACGAGGATGGAAAACTGGCAATGACTGTTATTAATTTAAAGCCTGAAGTAACGTTTTCAGGTGAACCAATTCCTACTGCTGAACAGATTAGTAAGTTTCATAAACTTGCGCATGATAAATGCTATATAGCAAATTCTGTGAGGTCGGTAATCAATATAATTGGATCATAACATTATGAGATCTCAGAAATGTTTTTCAGAATACTTATGAACTTAATAGTTTAACTGGAAGCTTGTTCAGAAAACTGGATTAATCATAAAATAAAAGATTAACAGAAACATTTAATACCCTATAAAAAACCAACAGCAATATCATTGTCGATATAATCGGTATCTGTGCTAGTTCTTTACTTTATATATTCTTCTTCCAATTGCCATTGCAGGCCAAAGAAGCATTGGAGACATTCTGCTGATCGGAACTGCAAAAGAGAATTGCAGGTATCCGATTAGTAATCCAATTATAAAAATAGCGGCCACCACGAGGCCTCTGTAGCAAAAATAATTTACCAGTTTCCTATTCTCCAGTCCATGGCTAATATTATTTTTTGGATTCGCAATAAAGCGCCACATCAAAAATCCCATTAACCTATTCAAACCCATATTACTGACATAAACGGCATAAGCAGTATTGCTCATCGGATAATCACCATATAAGGCCGAACTGAATGGCATTAGCACAATTGGCAACAGATAAAATAAATTGATTCATAGCAATCGTGAATTATAATTTATGACATAAGTAAACATCCGGTGATGAACGGTCCAGTAAATACCGATGATAAAAAAACTTAATAAAAAACCAAAAAACTTTGGAAAATTTGTAATAGAGCAAGTTCTATAGCTTCATCTGTGTAGGGTTCATTAAGATGGGGTAATTTTAATTCAATTACAAGAAGCGTAATTGCAATGGCAAATACTCCATCGCTGAACATAATAATTCTCTCCAGGTTCATCTTATTTTCTGATGCAGGATAAGAAGTATTCATAGATACATGGAAAGCAATTCTTATTAAAGGTGACCCAATCCTGGAGTCCTTGTCTATTGCCGCATTTAAAAATACCATTTCATTATATTGCATTCGCAAAATCTATGGAACTATTAAAATTCTGCTTAGTGATTTAATTGTTAGCTATTTTTAATTAACTTGCCTCATCCTGCTTATTGTTTAATCAATCTGAAAAGAACTCATGAAAAAAATTATTTTACTAATTATCTTATTTAGTATTACCATTTATAGCCAGGCTCAGATAGAATATGTAGCGCCTCAACCGGGATCGCAATACCAAAATACAGACCGGAATATTATTTTACGACCCGGTGAAATACTTGATTTAAAAAGTATTACTTCATCCTTATTTGAAGTGAACGGTTCATTGAGCGGAATTCACAGTATTAGTTATAAGACAGCCCTTGATAACAAAACAATTATCATACATCCGGATCAACCTTTCCTGAATAGTGAAGAAGTAACCTTCAATTTGCAACCGGGGCTGAAATTGGCAGATGGTCAGCCAGTTAATCCTTACCAGTTTTCATTTTATACAAAAAGAAAATATACTGCCGCAGAGCAGCAGGGCATTGCCAGCTTCAGGCAAAAAATTGTGCAGGATGAATTTGGAAGCTTAACACCTCAACAAGCTCCGTTTAAGAATTCACCTTCTCCTTTTTACGATATCCTTGTCAACCAGAATGCAACACCAAGTGATGTTTTTTTTAGCAACTGGAGCCTTTTTGACAGTCCAACCAACAGGTGGTGGATAATTAAAAATAATGGGGATTCTGTTTACTCAACCCCGGTAAGCTTTAATCCATTTTTCTTTGACTTAAACCATAATGGTTATATAACAGGATTTAGTGTTGGCAATTATAGTATGCTCGACTCAAATTATGTAACTATTAAAACTTTCAGCGCAGTCGGTTACCCGACAGATCTCCATGAATTCCAGATTTTTCCCGATGGTCATTATTACCTGTTCGGAGATGATGATGAAATTGTGGACATGACGCAGTATGATCCTTCCTATCAGCCCAACGCTACTGTGGAAGGCAATGTGATACAGGAATTTGATGCAGCCGATAATCTTATTTTTGAGTGGCGCACATTCGACTATTTTAAAGTGACAGAAGCCATACACGAAAACCTTGCAAATGGCTTTATTGATGCTACACACAGCAATTCACTGGAAGAGGACGTAGATGGAAATATAGTTGTTTCATTCCGGCATATGGATCAGATAGATAAAATCAACATAAACAATGGGAAAATAATGTGGAGATTAGGCGGCCAAAAAAATCAATTCACCTTTGACAATGATTCGAGTATATTTAATTATCAGCATGATGCCCGCTTACTTTCTAATGGTGATTTAACAGTTTTCGACAATAATGTTTTTGGAACACCTGATTATGCATATGCAAGAGAATACAAACTGAATATCAGTAAGCTGAAGGCTACGCTTGTCTGGTCTTATACTCATCCACCTGTAAATGGAGTTCCGATGACCAGTTTTGGGCTCGGAAGCGTTCAGCGATTAGATAACGGGAATACTATGATTTGCTGGGGTAAGGTTCCTTTCATGAGTGGATTGGCTAATGCTACCGAAATAGATGCCCAAAATAACATTGTATGGGAAATACTTTATACTCCCGAAAATTATGATGTTTTCTATCGTACCCTTCGTCACGATTGGTCACCGTGTGCACGGCCTTCCACTTCACTTCTAAGCACTTCAAAAATTACTGCCTCTTCAGCAAAACTTAACTGGAACGCTTCTACAGGGGCAAAAAAATATGACATTGAATATCAAAAAACAGGTGCTTCAAAATGGACAAGCATAATTGTTGGGGCAAATGTTTTATCTTATAACCTTACTGGTTTAAAAGCAGGTAGTAACTATCAATGGCACATTAAAACGTACTGTACTAAAAGCGGATCTACGCAATCGAATTTTAGTGAGCTCGTTACTTTTAAAACTAAATCTGCGAGGTTAGAAAATCAGCAAAAAGCACTGGTTATAAATGTTTTTCCCAACCCTGCACATTCCGAATTACAGGTTAACTGGTCTCCGGATTTCACAGCTTCTTCAGATATTTATTTAGAGCTGCTTGATAATTTAGGCCGTGTTATTAAACAATGGCAATTGTCAAATAACGTTTATCAAGCTGAATTATCTCTTACCGGAATTCCCAAAGGAAATTACATGATCCGGTTCATTACAAACAACCAGCAACAAATATCGAAACTGGTGATCGAGTAAATATTAGTTAATAGCTAATTATGCTTTAGCTTAAAGAAGACAATCAGTCTCGCAAACAAAAAAACCGGTTGTTTTATAAGCAGTAATGTCTCTTTCGGAAATTATCAGAGAAAAGATTAAGCTGGACGGGCCGATATCTTTCCACCATTTTATGGAAATGGCTTTGTACTATCCTGACCTCGGGTATTACACTTCTTTAAGAGATAAAATTGGTAAGCACGCCGACTATTACACAAGTTCTGATTTCACATCTCTTTTCGGAGTAATGGTTGGTAAACAAATAGAAGAGATGTGGAGCATACTCAACGAACAGCCATTTTCAATTGTAGAGTATGGAGCAGGAATGGGTTTTTTGTGTCGGGATATCCTGCATTATTTAGCGAATAATAAGAAATTATATGGTGCAATCCGCTATTGTATAATCGAGAAAAGTGCGGCAATGCGTGAGAAACAGAAATTCATTTTGAATGAAAAGGTGAGCTGGCATAATTCCATTTTTGACATTCCTGAAATTGCAGGTTGCGTATTATCGAATGAGGTATTAGATAATTTTTCAGTACATCGGGTAGTGATGGAAGATGACCTCATGGAAATTTTTGTAGATTATGAAAATGATTTCGGAGAAATAATCAAACCTGCGCCTCCTGCTTTAAAAAATTATCTCGATGAATTAAAGATTAATTTATCCAATGGGTTTCATGCGGAAATAAATCTAGAGGCTATCAACTGGATCAGTGATATTGCAGCTTCGCTTAAAAAAGGTTTTGTTATAACCATAGATTACGGATATCCTTCTTCTGAATTATATGTTGAATCACGAAGAAGTGGCACCTTAATGTGCTATTCAAAACATAGTGTGAATGATCAGCCGTATATTGATATTGGAGAACAGGATATTACTGCACATGTAAATTTTTCTGCATTAGTCCATTGGGGAGAAAAAAATGGATTGGAATGTTGCGGATTCACAGATCAAAGACATTTCTTACAAGGCCTTGGCCTTGCTGATTACCTGAGAAAATTGGAACAAAGTGCATCCGGCGACCTAAAAATTAATAGTGAGAAAGTAAATTTTTTACATACATTACTTATGGATATGGGAAGTAAATTCAAAGTATTAATCCAACAAAAGGGGCTTAAGGAAACAAATCTATCAGGGTTAACTTTTGCGAGACAAATCAATTGATTCTGTATTCATCTGTAATTTTTGAGGTAATTTTTTTTATTATTCGGCTTGTTAACTGATAAGAATGAAAGGTTTATGGCCAAATACCTAAAGTAGTATAGGAAGAGGCTACTTTATCAATGGCTACTACAAAAGCTGCTGTGCGCATGTCATGGATGTTTGGGTTTCTTTTCCATGTTTCATGCACCTGATGGTACGCACTGATCATGGTATCTTCCAGTCCACTATTCACCAAGTCCTCTTCGCCGGCACCATGCTCTAATAACTCTTTGGCATTGGCATCAAGCCGGTGGCCAGTTACCTGCTCAATCTGATCCATGAAAATTTTATTGGTATTTTCTGTGAAGCGTTTATCCATTCTTCCGAACCGAACATGTGATAAGTTCTTTAGCCATTCGAAATATGAAACCGTTACACCCCCGGCATTTAGAAACATATCCGGAACAATTAGTACATTTTTTTGCAAGAGGATTTCTTCACCACCCGGAGTGCATGGTCCATTTGCCCCTTCTGCAATGATCTTTGCTTTTATCCTTGGTGCATTTTCTTCAGTGATTTGGTTTTCCAAAGCTGCCGGAATTAGAATGTCACATTCTATTTCAAGCGCAGCGCCAGGATCATTAATCACCTGAGCATAGGGATAATTCATTAATGTTCCATTTTCAGCTTTCCACTTCATAAGGTCTTCAAGATCCAAACCTTTCTGATTCATTAATGCGCAATCTATTTCAGCAACTCCAACCAGTATAGCTCCCGCTTCAGTAAAAAATTTAGCTGAGTAATAGCCTACATTCCCCAATCCTTGAACCACTATTGTTTTCCCTTCTATGCCGGGCTGCAAACCATATTGTTTCATATCAGAAGCGATACTGCAAGCTTCACGGATGCCGAAATAAACACCACGTCCCGTTGCTTCTTTTCTACCACGAACTCCACCGTTCGGAATAGGCTTTCCCGTAACACAGCCGTAAGCATTAATTTCACCGGGATGAAATGCTACATAAGTATCAACTATCCAGCTCATTTCTCTTTCTCCTGTTCCATAATCCGGGGCAGGAACATCGATGCCAGGCCCGATGAAATTTTTCTTGATTAATTCTGTGGTATACCGGCGGGTAATTCGCTCGAGCGTATCATCGCTATATCTTTTTTTATCGATCTTTATTCCACCTTTTGCCCCTCCAAAAGGAACATCCACAATGGCGCATTTATAGGTCATCAATGCCGCTAAGGCCATCACTTCATCCTGATTTACATCCATACTGAAGCGTATGCCACCTTTGCATGGAACTTTATGCTGAGAGTGCTGTACCCTGTAAGCTTCTATTACCTCAACACTTTTATGCCCCGTTTTTTTATCTTCCACCACCACAGGAAAATGCATTTGATAAACACTGTTACATGTTTTAATCTGTGAAAGAAGCCCCGGATCGTAGTTTAAAAATCCCGCCGCCTTATCAAAGTATTGCTCTACGTTCTGAAAAAAATTCTGACCGCTTTGAGTACCGTTTTTCATGTGGATGACCTGTCTTTAAATTTTTTTTCGAGTTTAGAAATTTTTCGATCCTGAAATATTAAAAAAATTATAATTCCGGCAAATATAGTAATCAGTATAGTTATCACTACGTATAACTTATAAGAATTACGAAGGAAATCTGATGCTTCCTGATCGATAGACTTGTCCTGGGCAAACACCATTATTGAATACAGGGTCAGCAATAAAATGGAAATAATTTTTTTCATATTGTAGTCAAGAATTGAAAGAGGCTTGTTCTTCGGATTTAATTTTCGTGTAATTAAACATATCAGATCCGGCAAGCATTTCTAATTCCATCAATCGCAACCGGGACCAGAGGGTCATTAACCATACTCCAAGCAATGTCCAGCCGATTACCGCAGGGTAAAAAACCAGGCGCATATCGCCATCAAGATCATAAGCAGAAAAGCCGGGGTTTCCCCCATTCCCAGGGTGTAACGAATCGGTAAGCCGCGGTACAATAAAAATCACCGGAATAAAAATAGAAAAAGACATCACGTTAAAAACAGCGGCTACTTTTGCACGTCTGTCAATATCATCAATGCTGCTGCGAAGTACAAAGTAGGCAAGATAGATTAACATTCCTACGGCAGCACCAAGTAGTTTCGGGTCATTTACCCACCATGCACCCCAGGTCGTTTTAGCCCATTGCATGCCGGTTAAAATACCCATTGTCCCGAATAACAATCCGATGCCAGCACACGAGGAGGAATAAACATCATATTTGATACTATTATTACGCAGGTACCGGATGCTGTAATACAATGAAATGAAAAGCAGTAATGTCATTCCAAACCACATTGGGACATGAAAATAAAGATTACGAATGGATTCATGAAGAATGGGCAGATCCGGAGAAGGAATCAGAAAGCCGGCAATTATGGTGTAGGCAATAAGAACAACACAAAGAAATTTCCACCACGATTGTTTTAACAAATGCATACTACGGAGGTTATACACTAAATTTTGATCTCATATGATTCTACAATAGACCCTTATTTTTAATCGCGCCAAAGATATGGAAATAATAAAATCGCTAAGGAGATCATTAAAGTATCAAGCGCAAATAAAAGAAGGAAATCACGATAGGGGAAATTCTCAATATGATTTAATAAGGCATATTGACTAAGTTTTATTAAGAGCAACAATACCGGAACTATAAATGGCAGACTAAGAATTGCCATGAGGGTCATATTCTGATTTGCCTTTGAAGAAATAGCTGACATCATAGTAAAAGACAGGCCAAAGCTGATGCCTCCCAAAATAATTACTGCCGTAAAAAAGGAAAGTTGCACTATCGGGCTTTTATTTATTATTGAATAAAGCAGCAGGCCCAGTAATGCCAGAATAATCATCATAGCACTATTGTATATCAGTTTCGAAATAATTACCGAGCGCGGATTTGCAATTGAATAATAGTAAAGCACTCGTCCGCGGCTTTCCTGCATAAAACTTTTTGCCACAGCACTTACGGCGGTGAAAAGCAGGGTAATCCAAAACAGAGTAATCCAGGTAAGGGGTTCTATTTCAACCATACTTATATATATTAAAAAGATGGTTGCCGCCAGATATAAAGCAATGCCGCTTAAGGAATAGCGCTGGCGCCACTCAAGAGTTATATCTTTTAATATAAGTGCACGAATTTCTTTCCACATAATTACCACGAAAATAGAGAAATAGGATCCGTAAAGTCATAGTATATTTTACATTAAAAGCACTGTTTCTATCAGCTTTAAAATCCGCTTGTAATTCAAAATATAGAATGCATTTTTTACATTGTGAATTATGAAAAAAATACTGGTTGCAAACCGGGGGGAAATTGCGTTGCGGATAATGCGTACTGCAAGGGAAATGGATATTTCAACGGTGGCCATTTTTTCTGAAGCCGACCGGAATGCCTTGCATGTACGGTATGCGGATGAAGCCATTTGCATTGGCCCTCCTCCTTCTAATCAATCTTATTTATCAGGCGATAAAATTATTGAAGTAAGCAGGCAATTGAAGGTAGACGCGATACATCCGGGCTATGGCTTCCTTAGCGAGAATGCAGATTTTGCAAAAAAGGTGCGAACTGCAGGATTGATTTTTATTGGCCCTTCACATGAATCAATTGAAATGATGGGTAATAAAATAGCCGCAAAAGAAGCTGCCAAAAGAAACAATATTCCATTAGTGCCTGGAACAGAGGAACCAATAAAGGACATTTCACTGGCCAAAAAACTAGCAATTTCTATCGGTTTTCCAGTCCTGATTAAAGCTGCAGCGGGGGGAGGCGGAAAAGGTATGCGGGTTGTGTTCAGAGAAAATGAATTCAACGAGCAGGTAATCCGTGCCATGAGCGAAGCACAAGCAGCCTTTGGAGATGGCTCCGTATTCCTCGAAAAATATATCTCTTCACCACGGCATATTGAAATACAAATTTTAGGTGATGAACACGGCAACCTGGTTCATCTTTTTGAACGCGAATGTTCTATACAGCGGCGCCATCAAAAGCTTATTGAAGAATCACCCTCTTCTGTTCTTACTGAAGAATTAAGGATGAAAATGGGCGATAGTGCACTTACCATTGCAAGGGCCTGCGGTTATTATAATGCAGGAACAGTGGAATTTTTAGTAGATGAAAATCTGAATTATTATTTTTTGGAAATAAATACCCGCTTGCAGGTAGAGCATCCGGTTACAGAATATATTACCGGGCTTGATCTTGTTAAAGAGCAGATAAAAATCAGCCGTGGAGAGAAATTATCCTTTACCCAAAATGATCTGAAAATTACGGGTCATGCAATTGAGCTACGGGTCTGTGCCGAAGATCCATTAAATAATTTTTTGCCTGATACAGGAACCCTTGTTACCTATAAACGACCTCAGGGACCCGGTGTGCGTGTAGACGATGGTGTAGAAGCCGGAATGGACGCACTTATTTATTATGATCCTTTACTGGCTAAGCTGATTGTGCATGCACCCGACCGCCATAGCGCTATAAAGAAAATGGTTCGTGCAATAGAAGAATATAATATTTCGGGAATACAAACCACTTTATCTTTTGGAAAATGGGTCATGCAACATCCGGCATTCATTAGCGGAAATTTTGATACAGGATTTATTCCCCGTTATTTCTCTTCAGAAAATACTCTATTACAGGAAGAAATAACCAAAGAAAAAGAGATTGCTTCCATCCTGGGTGCTTTCCTTTTTGATCAAAAAAAACACACTAAAAACCTCACATCAACAGTGAACTCGGATATTCCAATCAAGCAACCTCAAAGGACGAATTGGAGAAAGAGAGGGATAAGAAATTACTGACACTCCAGGATAATATCAGGAGTAATTACTTCATTGCTGAGATGCCCTGCGCGGTCCATTATCTGTATTGTATAATGAAAAGTGTCAGCTGACAATCCAGGAATACAGTTTACTCCATCTAAGGTATAGGCAATTTTTCCAGAAATGTCTTTCACATTGCCCTCCGGAGTAATATATGGAAACTGAAACGGGTACACTGATCCGGTGCGGCTATCCTTAAAAAAAAGATTCGGGATAGTATCATCCGGGAAACTTGTTGATGCACCCAAATCACCATCGCCGTCAGTAAAGGAAACAACAACCGTAAGCGAATCATATGCAACACCAGAGCTTGATATTCCACGGACATGATTTGCACTTATGGAGTCAAATTGAATAACAGGAATTACATCATAATCAGGCGGCTTAAGGCAGGAAGCCAGCACCGTTAATAATATGAACCCAACCAGTATTTTTAGTGACATATTCCAACTCTAAATTAAAAAAACCTCAGAAATCATACTTAATTATTGCAACCTTAAAAAGTCTGCAAATTCGCTCAGTTCCATAAAACAATAATCAACGTTTGATTCCGGAGAAAATTTTTTTAACGGATTAAGTAATATTGTCTTCATTCCCGCCCGTTTTCCAAATTCCATATCGCTCATGCTATCGCCTACCATTACACTTTTTGTAAGGCTTATTTCTGGGTAATCCTGCTTTGCCTGTAAAGCCATACCGATGTTTGGTTTTCTGAACACAGAATTCTCAGATTTTAATTGTGGCGCGAAATAAATTTTATCCACTCTCCCACCATTTTTTATTATTTCCGCCAGAATATATTCATGAATAGTACTAACGTCTTCATCAGACATTAATCCCTTTCCAATTCCCTGCTGATTTGAAACAATAAAGGTTCTTCTGAATAAGGACGAAAGAAAAACAATTGAACCAATTATTTTAGGCAGCCATTCAAACTGGTGAATATTCCTTACGTAATCTCCCTCTATTTTTTTGTTGATAACACCGTCCCTATCCAGAAATAAAGACCACGAATGATCAATAGATAAAGTCTTCATCAGAAAAAAAGTGAAAGTTCTTTCTGACAACGCTGGTAATCTTCAGGAATTCCAATATCAATGAAGTAATCATTAAACGGAAATCCATAAAAATCCATTTGAGAATAATACCTTTCCATTAAATCTTTTTCAAACGAAAATTTTTCCTGCAGCTTAATTTGTTCAAAAATTTTACGGTTCATAATGTAAATGCCTCCGTTTACTTCTCCTTTCTCATAATAGCGCTTTTCTTCAAACGAAATGATCTTATTCTCTGCATTGGTTACTACTACACCATAGCGATCGAAGTTTACCATTGGCTTTAACACAAGGGAAAGTAAAGTCTTTTGTTGACAATGGAGAGTATTCAGGTTATGGAGGTCAGCGGCGAAAAATGTATCACCGTTCAAAACAAAAAATTCTTCCTCTTTAAATGTGTGAGATGCTTTAAAGATGGCCCCACCTGTACCCAGCGGTGCTTCTTCTACACAATAAGTAAGCTTTATAGAATTAAATTGAGATCCGAAATAATCGTAAATGACTTTCCATTTATAACCAACCGATAATATGCATTGGTCTATTGCCTGCTGTTCCAGGCTGTTTAAAAGAAAACTCAAAAAGGGTTTCCCATTTACCGGAGCCATCGGTTTTGGAATGTCTTTTACAACAGTTTGAAGCCTGGTCCCAAAGCCACCGGCAAGAATTATAGCAGTAGTTATCATCTAAGTCTTTCTGAACATAAAACGTGATTATTTAAAACGCACGTTATGTGAAATTGCGACCTTCATCCTGAAAAGATATTCCTTTGAACAGTCAATATATAAACAGCATTATTTTATCCATGCTATTTTCCTCTCTCAAACATCTTTTCTTCAACGAGTTCGCAAATAATATGACCCATCATAATGTGCGCCTCCTGGATGCGTGGTGTATCATTTGAAGGTGCATTTAACAATAATGTGCACAGGTCTTTCATTTTTCCACCCTTTTCTCCCGTCATTCCAACTGTTATCATCCCGATTTCATTGGCGAGCTCCAATGCTTTAATAACATTTCCGGAATTACCTGAAGTGGAAATTCCAAAAATAATATCACCTTTTCTACCCCTGGCCTTCACTAACCTTGAATAAATTTGCTCGTAGGAATAATCATTCGCCACAGCAGTGATGTAAGAGCTATTTACATGAAGCGCTTCAGCGTCAAGCGGATCCCGGTCAAAATAAAACCGGCCGCTTAATTCGGCAGCAATGTGCTGGGCATCGGCAGCGCTACCACCATTCCCACAGAACAATACTTTTCCATCATGTCCATAACAGTTCACAATTTCATTTGCAACAACCATCATCCGGTTAATCAATTCATGATCTTTTGAAATTTTTTCTTTTACATCAATTGAAGCAGCAATAATTCTTTTAATATTTTCCATACAAATTATTTAACCAGTGTTTTTTATTAGGGATAATTTAGATCGATTAGATAGAATTGAATGCAATTTGTTAATGCTCTGAACTAGCGTGCTGTCCATGTAGTAACTCCATTCTTTGTGAATTGAAATCTTCTGAACTCGCCTCCATACTGATGCAAGCGGTCAAGCACTGCATATCTTGTATGACCGGGACAATAAAAGAACATAAAACCTCCGCCGCCAGCGCCGGAAATTTTGCCGCCGCTAGCCCCGGCAGCTAATGCTGCATCATAGATTTCATCAATCATAGGGCTTGAAATTCCATCAGCAGTTTGTTTTTTAAATTGCCAGCCAAAATTCAGGATTTCCCCAATCTCGTGAAGGTTTCCACGTAACACCGCTTCTTTCATCTGAACTGCCTGTTCCTTCAGCTTGTGCATTGCATCAATTGATTTTGATTTTTTCTGAGCAATATTTCCGCTTTGCATCTCTATGATTTTAGACGACAAGCGGCTGGTACCGGTATAGTATAAAAGGAGGTTTAACTGCATCTCATTCAGGTAATTGTCTTTTATTCGCAGCGGGTTTACTATTACCTTATCATTTCCATAGAATTCCATAAAGTTAAATCCACCAAATGTTGCAGCATACTGATCCTGTTTTCCACCCGCCATGGCAAGATCTGTTCGCTCAATTTCATACGCCAGATGGGCCATATCATATTCACCCAAGGGTAGCTTCAGCCATTCTGTAAATGCTCCAATGATTGCAACCATTAACGTAGATGAGGTTCCTAATCCCGATCCGGCCGGTGCATCTACATACGTTGAAAGGCGAAAACTCATTGGATAATGAGTAAAATCCTTTACGATACGATTATAAATCCCTTTAGCCAATATTAAGCTTCCATCAATTGGGAGTTCATCAGTTATATCATATTCTGCAATTTCATTTTTATCTATAGCATGCAGAATTATTTTACCATTGTTGAGAGGTTCAATAGTGGCATAAGCAAATAAGCTGATGGTTGCATTCAATATTGCCCCGCCATATTGTTCTGAATATGGACTTACATCCGTTCCCCCGCCTGCTAGTCCTATCCGCAGTGGTGCTCTGCTTCTATAAATCATTAGTTTTACTTTGGCGGCAAAAATAAAAAAAGAGATCAGTTATCTTTTAAATACTTATAGATGCACCATTCACTCTAATTTATTTCAGGGAAATAATCTATTACAATGAAAAACGACCGGTCTCTGCTTTCTAATTTTTTTAATGGTTTCAGGTTTGCACTGGCAGGATTGAGAAGTGCTTTCCTATCTGAGCTGAACATTAAATTTCATTTTGCAGCAGCAATCGTTGTTATCGTAGCTGGGATTTATTTTAATGTTACATCTGTAGATTGGCTCCTGATAGTTGGCGCTATAGGTTTTGTATTGACAGCAGAATACCTGAATACTGCAATTGAACAGTTAACAGATTTAGCTTCACCACAGTTTAGTGAAAAAGCAGGAAGGGTTAAAGATATTGCAGCATCAGCTGTCTTAATTGCATCAATTACTGCTGCCACTATCGGAATGATTATTTTTTATCCTTACCTTATTAAATGATATAATTGTATTATATCAATTTCAATTAGCCTCTGACTAATATCTCAAAATTATTAATGCATGTATTTTTTCATTGATTGAAACCCTACAGCTGCCTGCACAAATAAATAAAGACCGATTGGCCAGGAAATAAATACTACCGCAAGAATCCAGCCTACGTTAAAATGCTGTTGTCCTAAGACGACAAGTAAAAAGGGAATTATAAGCAGAACAATCCCGATCACTAAAAATGCCATTAGAGTAGAATTGGTGTAAAGATGGGTACGCTGATAAAACTTCGTTTGGGTAAAATTGCCCCAGGTCATCGAGGCATGTTTGGCAGCGCGCGTCCGGGCAGCATTTATCCAATAATAGTAGACTTCATATTTAAGAGGATCGTGGTCCGTTTTATAATCTTCTAAATAAATTTCGTGCGTATTTTTATGAATGAGTATTTCATATGCTTCATTTACCAAAATAAATTGGTCCAGGGCACCGGGCGATTTATTACTGCTGGGATGATACTCACGGGATTTATTGCGGTATGCCCGTTTAATCTCCATTTCACTGGCATCTTCAGATAAACCAAGTATTTCGAAATAATTTGGAAGCATGTAATTACGTTTGGAACGTCACAAGTTAAACAAAATACAAAATATTTAAAGGAGGTTAATAAATTCATTATAACCGCTGAAAAACAAATTGGGGATATCCTTTTTTCCCCTCAGCATTATAGAAATCTATAAAATGAAGCTTCCAATAGGCACCTTCCAGGTCCCTGATGATATAATTATAATAGGTCTTTACGGTATATGCCTGTGTAGTAAAATTGTATTTCTTCCAGGTGTACCCAATAATATCCCGTTCGCTGCTGTAGGTGTATTTTAAGACTTCAGGATAATTTATAGAGTCAAAATTAGCTGTTGAGTCAACGGCAACTTCAATATCCGGATTTATTAAAACCCCCGTTACCACGTAAGGAAGGGCTGGATGCTCAGTATAAAAAATGTAACGGTAGCGTGTAAAAAGTAAGTCCCACTTCGGACTGACTGGTTCGATAGGTAACGTTTTACCACCTGTCGCAAAGGTAAAATACAGATACGTGAATTGGGGCTTTTTAAAAATATCGTATATCACTTCATCGCTCCCATCCAGGTTAGCATATTGCATTTCATAATGCTCCTCATCCACGGATTGAAATATTATTTTTTTAAAACGGTCTTTGCCACTTTTGCCAGGTCCACGGTCCAAAACATAAACAAAACGGTCACTTCTCCAATCACCTATTGCTGTTGAATCGGTATTCCAGCTGGCTTCATCCCATTTCCAATTTCTATTTGCTGTATCGGTAACTGCAGCAAAGTGCTGCGTATCGGTATTTGCAATTAATTCCTGGCTACCGCCATTTATCCAGATGTGCCACCCGGAAGCTGACGATTCAAAAGCCATATCCCAGATATCAAAACTGCTTCCTAATGTATCCTTTGTTTCTAAATCAAAGTATTCCTGGTGTTCATAATTATTTCCCATTGAAATCTGAAAAACTTCTTCTGAACCGGGGGGTGGCAATGCTATCGCATCGTCTTTTTTAAAGCAGGATGAGGTGAACGCTACAAATACCATCAGTAGAAATACAGACCATTTATATTGAAAAATACTCTTTCTCATCTCACGCCTCTTTAAATAACTTTATACGCATGCTCATAAATAAAAACCTTCCTAGACCATAAGGAATGGTATCGCCACCCGCTGAATGGAAATTTCCATTCGCAGTATTTGTTTGAATATCTATTACATTAAATATATTTTTAATTCCAGCTGAGAGCGTAACTCTTTTAGTCCAGAAATATTTAATAAATGAAACGTCGGCAATAGTATACGATTGTATGTACGTTTGATAGACATTTCCCTTATTATCCACATTAAATCCAGGTGTATTGCCCGTGCTTTTTAAGAATAAAGCAATTTCCAATTCAGGTTTCGGAATGGAAAAAGTAAAATTGCTTTGAAACTCAGGGGAAAGGGAGTATCGGGATACATTATATTTTGAGGAAAGTGTATCATAGAAACCCAGCAACGAGAACCCCGAGGTTAAAGAAAAATTTTTCAAACGAAAATTTGCTGTAAATACTGCACCTGTCGATTTATATCTGCCGATATTAATATAGGAATACTGGTTTATTGCACTATCCGTAACTGCTAGTGCTATTACATTTTTAATATCATTGAAGAAAAAAGAAGCATCAAACTTTAATAATAAATCTTTTTCATGCAGTAAATTTTTAACCGTAAAGGATAAATTGAAATCATTAGAGGTTTCTGCTTTTAATGCATTATTTCCTACTATGTTATGATTTACATCTACAAAATACAGTGCAAGTTCTTTTAAGGAAGGGGCACGAAAACCACGGGCGTAGGATGCCCGTAACAGATATCTGTCCAGTATATCATATTTAATATTTAAGGAAGGTGTTACAGGTGCGCCATAGCGGGAATTATAGGTAGCACGTAATCCGGGCCGAACTGTAAAATCGGATGTAACCTTATATTCTATGCTGCCAAACAGAGCATAATCGTTTATATTCTGTGATTTATTTTTGAGATGTGTGCCGTTTCCCGACTGTATATTAATATCATATCCGGTCTGAAAATTCAAACGTTGGGAGGAAATGTTGTCGCTATAAGTTCCTCTGAAATTGAGAGAATTAAAAACTGTGGTATCCTGACTTCCGGCATCGGTTATTAAAAATTCATTGAGAGAAACTAGATCCTCCCGGTAGGTATTTTTTATTCTCCTGTAGTTTGAATAGGCATTAAGAAATTGAATCTTGCTATTATTTGAAAAACGATACTCCGCATCAACGGTTTCATCCAAACGGCGCGTAAAATAATAATCATCAAAGGCATAAGCCTGGTATGGGCTTATGAGAGGTGCGCCTTTATTTTGAATTTCTTCATTATAATATGCAGTTTTAATTCCGAGCTTAAATTTTGCAGTATTGTAATTATAGTCTGCTGATCCAAAATATTGAAGCTTCGGCTTCCATTCCTTATATCGCGAAGTATCCTGCTGTGAAAATCCACCAAAAAAATACCGTCCCCCTGAAAGAGCCAATGAGTTGTTTGATTTCCTCAGGAATATAGCTCCATCTGCATTATAAGTTGCTACAGATTCGTATTGGAAATTAATATCAGCTTCCAGAGGATAGCTGCTGGCTTTACGTGTTACCAGGTTTATAACTCCACCCAACGCATCAGTTCCATAGATAACAGACATTGGACCTTCAACTACCTCTACCCGCTCTATATTATTTAAGTTTAACTGGCTAAGATCGATATTGCCATTCTCCCTGCCAATAACAGGGACACCATCCATCAAAATTTTAATATTTTGCCCGGAGATACCATCAATGCTAACATTACTGCCGAGCAGGTTATCCTGCGAAAGACGCATTTCCAGTTGATTTGATAAGAGATCTGAAAGGTTTTGAGCCGCCATGGAGCGGATAATTTTCTGATCAAAAACTTTTATATTATATACTGATTTGTCTGAAGTATTGATATCGTACTGACCCGTAACCACTACATCATTTAAATCTATTACTAATTTAAATAGGTGAAATGTATATGGCTCATCAGGCTCTACCTGACCCTGGTATGACTGGTAACCGAAGCACTGTATAAAAATAGAAGCGGGATACGGATATGTATTTAGGAACTGACCTTTGGAATTGGTAAAAAACATTTCCTGTTTTTTCGCAGCATCCTTGTTGCCGGATTTAAGGATAATGACCGCATTCTGTACAGCAATGTCAGAATCTGATAGTACTGTGATAACGGAAGCTTGCTGGCAAAAAGCTCCTTTCATTATTATGAGGAATCCGAATAAACTCCATTGAAATTTGATGCTCATATCGGAGATATTTCTATTCCCCCAAACCAATAAGTGACGAAAGGCATCACTTTTTAGAAAGAATTAATTTGAGCTTAAGTTCATCACCTAAAGAGTTTATTTTCACAAAATAGATACCGTCCGAAAGCGAAGCACTTGCAATTTGCTGCACGTTCAATCCCTCATTCATATCAAATGATGTGGCTGCCACTTCTTTACCTTCAAGATCAAGGATGGTAACTCGTGCTGTACCTCTCTTTTTCGCACTGTAAGCCAGTGTAAACTGATCGTTAGCAGGGTTAGGATAAATCATGGCACTTTCTAAAGTCTTATTAACTTCATGAATACCTACTTCCGCATCGAACATTACCTCAAATATTGACGTACCCGTTGCAGAATTAAAACCGGTAAACCGAAGGCTGTAAATTTTTCCATCCCGGGTTTGTACAAAATAAACCAGAGAGTCCTCAATGGTGTAGGTGAAAGTGGTGGGATCAAATGTTTTCCAATCATAACCGATAGCAGACAGATTATTTAAAAAATCGTTAAGATAGCCGGTATAGGAAACAGTATTTACGTCTACCTTATTCGCTTTAGCAACCGTTACACCAATGTTGCTTTGCACACCGGTTACAGGATACGGGCCAAGGCCTGGAATTGTAGTTATATAATGGTTAAACAAAATATCCCAATCGGCCGACGGAGGTTCAGAAACGGTAACCGTTGTTTGAAGGTTGTATAATATAAAATTTTGGTCGGTATTCGAATAAGGGTCAATGGTCACGGTTGAATCGAAAGTTCCGTCCAGGTAAGTATACCTCATAATATACGTTCCGGTACCAGTTTTTTCCTTAATCCACAATTTAATAAAAGATGTGTCTTTCTTCACCATAAAAAGGGAATCACCATAAACAATATGAGCATTAAAATCATATATTCCCCATCCAAAGTCAAATGGATTCGTAACATTCGCAGTACTGTTAAAAGCTCCTGTATACCAGCTTGTATCTGAATTGTATAAGATCCTCCAATTGGAAATTCCTGCAGTGTCTGTTAATGAAGTATACTCCGTGGAATCCAGGTTTGGAACTCTGTATACAGTAATTGTATTTGGATTGCTGATAACTGCACCTGACATCAGACTCGTAATAAACCCGATGTCCCAGGCGGAATATGGAATAGTATATTTTGCCTGAGAGGAAAGCTGATAGTAAACCTGACTGGAATAACCACTACCCATTGTAACCGAATCAGTTAGTGACTGGGCCTTAATTAATTGTAAAGAACACAAAAGGGTAACGAGTAGAATAAAATGCTTCATGGTAGTTTTTAGTTATTTCGGGCAAAGGTAATCCCCGGTAACTTCATTACCCTCCCGGCAGAAATTAAGGCGAGTCCTTTTGACATTGACGTGACAATGAATCAGTTAAATAAAATTATATTGTAAGTGCAGCTTAAAGTCCATATTCCAATATCAATCTAACGCCACAGCGCCTGTATTGTATAGCTGCTTTCGATATTTTAAAGATGGGGATGATAAAAATTTCCCTAACCCAAGGCTGTTCCACTTCGCATCAATAGCATCAATTGTAAATTCATCTGAGCAAATGATATTGGGCCATTCACGGTCGAAATCGTCAAACTGTTTGGTTTTTCGGGTACCATCAAAACCAATATGAGATATGCTTTGATTATCCTTTGCTTTTACAATGTAACTATCCCTACGTGGATCAATATTGTTGCTCCATCGCCAAATAACATCTCCTGCATCCATTACGTCAATGGTATGCTCCACATACAGAATAAACTTTATACTTTTCAGAACAGGATTATTAAATAATTTTTCATTAATTTCCTTTATGTGATTTTTTCTGTTTTTCTCTATTGCAATAAAAATCATACTAATTCCCAGTGCTAAAAGCGAATGATTTATTCCGGTTAATTCCGGATATTCATTCTTAATTGTATCAAACCCGGAAGCATCAGCATTTAATACAGAAGTATTTTCTATTTTTTCACTTCTCAGTTCCTCGGGAAATTTGGTAGTTGCATCAATGCACATTTTACCCCCAAAAGCAAACTTACTGCAGGAATGATCAAGCACATCCATAGGTCCCTGAGAAAAAAATATGTCCTGCTCAGGATCTACATTGCTACTAATAATCCGCGCTACTTCCTGGTAGTTGTGAATATTCACTTTTTCGTCAACCACGATCAGCATCTTATTAAACATCATTTGACCCGCACCCCACATTGCATTAGTCACCTTTTGGGCATGGCCGGCATATTCCTTAGAAATTTTAACTATCGTAACATTGTGGAACACCCCTTCAATCGGCAATTCTATGTCTTTAATTTCCGGAATCAATGTCATTTTAATAGGTGCTAGAAATATCCTTTCAGTTGCCTTGCCCAGCCACGCATCTTCCTGGGGTGGAATGCCAACAATAGTGGAAGGGTAAATTGCATTTCGCTTGTGGGTAATGCAGGTAATATGAAATTTAGGATAATAATCGCTTAAAGAATAGTAACCCGTATGGTCACCAAAAGGCCCCTCTAAAATATTTTCTTCTGATGGATCAATATATCCTTCAATAACAATATCTGCATCAGCAGGAACTTCCATGTCCTGGGTAAGGCATTTTACTAATTCCAATTTTTTCTTTCGAAGGAAACCAGCCAGCATATATTCGTCCACATTTTCGGGAAGCGGTGCTGTGGCAGCATAAGTATAGACAGGATCGCCACCGAGGGCAACAGCAACAGGCATTCTTTTATTTAATTTTTTATATTCAGAAAAATGCTTTGCAGAAACTTTATGTTTATGCCAGTGCATGGCGGTTAGCTGAGCTCCAAAAACCTGCATGCGGTATAATCCTACATTGCGGATACCAGTAAGCGGATCTTTAGTATTAATGATCGGTAAGGTGAGAAAAGGACCTCCATCTTCCGGCCAGCAGGTCATTACAGGAAATTTTGTTATGTCGGGTGTTTCCATAATTACCTGCTGACACATCCCTCTCCCATTTTTTATTTGTGGCATCCAGGAAGCTAACTGCGAAAGCTTTGGTAACATCATCAGCTTTTCAATGATGTTATCTTTCGGTTTTATCAATGATTTAAACAATGTTTCAATTTCTCCTGAAACATCATCCAGGTCATTGACCCCCAGCGCCATACAGATCCTTTTTCGTGATCCAAAAGCATTTATCAAAAGAGGGAAAGAAGTTCCGTTATTTTCAAATAATAAAGCGGGACCATTGTTTTTAGAAATACGATCTACTATTTCTGTTATTTCTAACCTGGGATTTACATATTCTTTAATGCGAATTAGTTCACCGTACTTTTCCAGATCATCAATAAAATGCTGCAGAGAAGGATAAGCCATTCCAATCTATTTATTATAAAACCAAAATTAGGTAAAGAAGTTTGCAGCGTTCTCAATACGTATCTGAATTGTAACTGGTACAGAACTATTAACCTTTTATATCTTCGTAAGCATGAAAAATATTAAGCAACAATTCGATTCGTGAGAAGCACAACCGTAAAAAAAATTGCTGCCATACTTCGTAATCTAAGGGATGGAAATGAAAAACGGAGCGCTATTCTATTCCTGGGTGCCGGTGCTTCGAAGTCGGCCGGTATTCCTACCGCGGGAGAACTCGTTAAGATACTCGAAACAGATTCACGGTACCAGACTTTAGTGGAAGATTGCTCAGATAAAAGTTATGCCAGCTATATGCGGGAGCTCAATCCCGGTGATAGAAAAGAATTTCTGCAACAATATGTAGACACGGCTAAATTAAATCAAACTCATCTGTACGCTGCTACTTTGATGAAGGAGCGGTTAATTGATACGGTGGTTACCGTAAATTTTGACCCCCTTATGCTTCGTGCTTTAGCAATGGTTAATATTTTTCCTTCCGTATATGATATGGCCGTAAGCCGTGAATTTATTTTAGGCGGAATCGATCATCCTGCAGTGGTTTTTCTCCATGGCCAGAGCCATGGTTTCTGGCAATTAAACACGGATGATGAAATGCGGATGGCACTCGATAATATCCGAAATCTGTTTATGCAGATTACCGGCGGTCGGTCCTGGATTATTGTTGGCTATAGTGGAAATGATCCGGTGTTTAGTGAATTGGCAAAAATTCAAAAATTTGAACATGGTATATACTGGATTTGCTATAAAAATGATGACCCTGAAAAAAAGGTAATGGAAGAGCTGCTCGATAAGCCCAATAAAAGTTCCTGGTATTTAAAAGGTTACAACAGCGATGAGTTTTTTCGGGCTCTGAAAAATGAGATGAAACTGCAGGAGCCTAATATAATTAACAAGCCATTTTCACATTTAAGTGAAGCAGTACTGGAAATAGGAGATTTTGAAATAGAGGAGCGAAAGGAAAAATGGACCATTCAGATTCAAACATGGATAAGGGCCGCTATAGAAGGATTTGAAGAAGGAAAGGGCTTTGAAAAAATAGAGGCAGCCCAGAAAGAAAATATTGACATTGCCAAATTAACCATGCAGGTAAAAGAGATATCGGATAAGAAGAACTTTGAAGAAATTAAGAATATTGAAAGTTACGTTTTACACTCAGGAAATGATGAAGCAGTTACTGCACTTGCTTATGCGTATAACGGCTGGGGAATTGAACTGTATAATCAATCGCTTTCTACCAGTAGCGATGAGGTTGTGCTGAGCAAGTCAATAGAAAAATATATTCATTCCATTACCATAAAGCCTACTTATGAAAGCTATTATAACTGGGGATTGGCTTTATACCTGTTAGCGACAAGAAAAAATTACGATGAAAATATCCTTAATGATGTTCTGGATAAATATCAAAAAGCAACCGATATCAATGCCAGTAAGGATGATGCTTTTTATAACTGGGGCTTAGCGCTTCATCAGCTGTCCATTAAAAAAAATACAAATGAATTATTGTTGTTACAGGCAATTGAAAAATATGAATTTGCCACCAGGATAAAACCAGGATATGATATTTTCCTCGAGTGGGGAATTAGTCTTTATGAACTCGCTCACATAAAAAACCGGGATTCAAAAATACTGCAGGAAGCAATAGTAAAATATGAACAGGCTAAACAGATTAACCCGTTAGTTTCGCAAATCTATTATAGCTGGGCTCTTGCATTGTCTGAACTGGCGTCGGCACCAGATAAGGCAGTGGAGAAAGAATTGCTGTTAAGAAAAGCGAGAGAAAAATATATAGAAGCAATTAATTTAAAACCTGATTATTATGATGCCATCAACGGGTTATCAATGCTTCTTTCAATGATTAATAAAATATTTCAACCGCAGGATCTTAAAAAGCTAACCCTTGAAACTATCCAGATTTTAGAAAATACTGAAAAGAATAAAGAAGGCACTATGCCCTATAATTTAGCATGCGCTTATAGTATAGACCAAAACAGTGAGAGGGCATTGGAATGGCTTGAGAAATCCTTAAAGCTTACAGATGTTTCCAGGAAGCAAATAGAAAGTGAAGATGATCTCAAGGATCTTCATAAGCTGCCGGAGTTTATAAAATTATTGGATCGATACCGGCCTGACTAACCTTAATTACGTGAATACACTCTCAATACCTATACCCGATAGTAAGGGCCAGAGTCCCGGTATTTTTCTTTATTCCTACTCCGGTCACGCTTTCGTCGGTAAGCGAATACGGCTGATAGAATTGCTTCGTTGCAGAATGAACATATGCTACATCGCAGTATATGTTATTTCCCCTTACTCCAAAGCCACCGGTAATACTGGTATTGCTTAAATTAAAATCGGGCACTGCCACTCCGGACTTAAAGGGCGATTGGTAAAAAGCTGCCCCCAATCGAAAGCGAAAGATATTCAATGCATACTCTCCACCTATACGCAGATTAGAAGTTGCTTTATATTTATCCTTTATAGTATTGTTTACTATACTCTCGTAATCCAGATCACTTACAGAACCGGTCTTATTAAAATTATAATGCATTTGATTATAATTTATAAGCTCATAATCGAGAGATAAAAACCCGCTTTGTTTAAAGATAAATGATGCCCCCGCCATAACCCTCCAGGGAGATATAAGGCTATAATTATAGGAGCCTGCTGGTGTGGTATAGCTTGCTCCCTGGGTTGTGTCAAGAATAGATGCTATCGAAGAATTATAAGCATCAGTAAGGTTGTAGTAAGTCGGTGTATGGACTGATGCCCCGATCTGAAAAAAATCGTTCACCTTGTATTGTGCACCAATTTTTCCATTAAAGCCATACCCGGTGGTGCTTAAATAATCTGTTAATGTAAAACTCTTGAAATTAGAAATAGAATTAGAAGCATCCGTTTCGTAATAAGAATTAGTAGTGGAATAATTGATTGCAGGCATTCCAAGAGTCATTCCTAAAAATAACCGATTGTCATAATTTCCTGCAATGGAAACACCATATTCTGTAGTTCCGCCCTGTGACTCAATTAAACCATCCTGTTGTACGTGACCATCAGGGATCACGCTATTATAGAAGTTTGAAGTTTCTGATACCGGATTTACTAAAAACCCTTCATATCCTAAACCGGCTGAAAATGGAAAGTTATTATGAATATCGGCTTCCGGTGTTCCAGTCCCGGAATTAAGCAATTGCAAATAATAATCAACTAAAGAATTATTTAAATTAAACCCATTAAAATGAACGGTGGAATTAAAATTATTCAAACGATTTGCTCCAAAACCAATGTTCAAATATTTCCATTTCGAGTCTTGATGTTTTTTATTCAAATCATTGGATATCACCACCCCAAAGCTTCCCACGTTAAATTTGTATTTCTGAGCATCAGTGATACCGTCAATAAAAGACGACTTTGTATCTATGCCCACTAAAGTGGGGGTAAATGATAACTCAGAACCGCGATACCAGCCCAGGCCTGCAGGGTTTTGACTTATAGTACTAAAGTCCGCACCCAAAGAAGAAAAAGCACCTCCGCAACCAAGAGCACGCGCTGTTCCTCCCAAAGTTATTTGACTGTATCGTAGGGCATCTTCGTCTGATTGTGCGAAAGAGATAAAGGGAAATACAAAGCACAGACTTATGGCTAATAACAGATTTTTCATAATGAAAGTATTAGGTAAAATAATTATCTACGCGGCTGACGAGGTTGTGGGTTCTGATGCTGCGGGGTACTGGAACGGATCGAAGAGTTTCTGGAATTATCCGGAGTATTCGAATTATTATTTAATTGTAACCGCCCGTTATCCTGATTTAAAGTATTAGACTCTTTTTCTTTTTTATACTGTTGTATATTAACATTTCCTTTCTCAGTTACAGAAATATTTGTTTTCTGATATTGAGGCCTGCTGTTTTGTTTTAAATTTAGATTGACATCCTGATGTACCTGAGAACCGGCAATTGAATTGTGTATAACAGGTTCAACTGTTGTATTTGCAGGTAATTGCCCTTCCAACCTCGGTTTTCTTTGTTGTGTGTTTTGATTAGGAAATTGCTGTCTGTTAGCAGGTGACGGACTATTAACCTTTTCAGTCGAGGGCACAACATTTTGCCTGACGGAGTTTTTAGCTGGTGATTCTACCTTCGGTTCATTTACCCTTGGCTGATAAATTTTACGCGAGTCTTGCGTTACTCCAGGAGTATTAGTATTGCCTGGATTAGCATTTTTTCCATCAACATTCCCTGAGGTATTCTTTTGATACCTTCCTCCATATCCATTGGATGTATTACTTCCTGACGAACCCCGCGGGCCATAATAAGACCCGTTGCTATAGCCATTGCCTGCATCACCATAATAATTGTTACCGTAATTACCATATATATTGTTATAGTAACCATTATAATATCCATTATTGTAGCCGCTATAATAAGAACCAAATGGATTGTAGGGATTGTAACCAAATCCATTATTCCATGGATCATAATAATTGGAATAAGGATTATACCAGCTATTAAAAGGATTACCATAGTACTGCCCATAACCTAAACCAAATCCTAAACTCAGATTCAAAGAAGGAGAATAGTAAAAAGGGTCATAGAAAGTAAATCCGGAGTAAAATGGACTCATGGTAACTCCGAAGGAAGGACCAAAGCCACTGTTCCTATTATTAAAACCCGAAGAATTTCCGTAGTAATTATTAATAATGGTCGTTCCATTTTCGTCGCTTCCTTTTTCAGAATACACGGAGTTCTCAGGATCTGTTTGCTGAACATTTGGTTCCATAACATCACTTTGTGATGGTGAACCATTATCCTGTGAATAACTATTACCTGGTATGGTATTACCTGGAGTTACTGTCTGAAGTCCGTTATTTGAAGCAGATGAATAGATATCGTCAGTTCCTGCAGAATTTTGAACATAACTTGTAGTAGTGCAGGACGCGAGGAAAACGACCACTGCGGTTGCCATTAAGAAAAAAGCCGTTCTCATAAATTTAGGATTTAAAGCATTAACGTAAGAAATCGAAAAAGAGTTTATAGTGGTAAATTTTTTTGGATGATCGTTACTCATAGGGAATAAAAGCTAAAATATGACTAATAGTATGCCAAATCTACACAATGGCAATGAATAAACCAACCAATGATTTAGGGATATACTTATAAATAAAATGTGCCTCTATTAATTTTCTTTCTTTGCAGTGGTAATAAGTAACTGTGATGAACTTAAACCGAAGAAAGGCTTGTATAAATCACGTATTGTATGGGTAAGGAAATAACAGCTCGGGATAAAGACTATTCCGCATGGTATAACGATCTTGTGATTAAAGGCAACCTGGCTGATTATTCTCCTGTACGGGGGTGCATGGTTATTAAACCATATGGATTTGCCCTGTGGGAAAAAATGCAATGGGTACTTGATAAAATGTTTAAGGAGACTGGTCATCAAAATGCATATTTTCCACTTTTTATTCCTAAGAGCTTTTTAGCTAAAGAAGCAGCACACGTGGAAGGGTTTGCCAAGGAATGCGCGGTAGTTACTCATTACCGTTTGAAAACAGATGAGGGCGGGAAAAATCTAATAGTGGATCCGGAAGCAAAACTGGAAGAAGAACTTATTGTGCGCCCCACTTCTGAAACCATTATCTGGAATGCCTATAAAGGTTGGATTAAATCTTATCGTGACCTTCCGCTCCTGATCAATCAATGGGCAAACGTAGTACGGTGGGAAATGCGCACCAGGTTATTCCTGCGCACTACAGAATTTTTATGGCAGGAAGGACATACTGCTCATGCATCGGCAGATGAAGCAATGGAAGAAGCCCGGAAAATGCTGGAAATTTACGCAACATTCGCAGAAGAATGGATGGCTTTACCGGTTATTAAGGGTATTAAAACCGCCAATGAGCGGTTTGCAGGCGCCGAAGAAACATTTTGCATTGAAGCATTGGTGCAGGATGGTAAGGCAATTCAGGCAGGTACATCCCATTTTCTGGGGCAAAACTTTGCGCGGGCTTTTGAGGTTACCTTTATGAGTAAGGAAAATAAAGAAGAATTGGTTTGGGCCACTTCATGGGGAGTTTCAACACGGCTTATTGGTACATTAATTATGGCCCATTCAGATGACCATGGATTGGTGCTGCCGCCAAAGCTGGCACCTGTCCAAATAGTTATTATCCCAATAGTTAAAACAGCGGAGCAGTTAGAGATGATTGACAAAAAGGCTTTGGAAATAAAAAATCAGCTGGAGAAGATAAATATTACTGTCAAATACGACAATGATGATAAACAAAAGCCCGGATGGAAATTTGCAGAATACGAATTAAAAGGAATTCCACTGCGAATTGCTATTGGACCGCGTGATTTAGAAAATGGAACGGTGGAACTGGCGCGTCGCGACACGCTGTCAAAGACAACCGTTTCTATGGATGGATTGCCTGAATTAGTTAAAACCCTGCTGGAGGAAATTCAATCAAGCATTTATAATAAGGCCTTAGCATTTCGCGATGCAAACATTACCCAGGTAAACTCTTATGAGCAATTTAAAAAGGTTTTGGAGCAAGGTGGTTTTATATCTGCACATTGGGATGGTTCCACAGAAACAGAATTAAAAATTAAAGAAGAAACGAAGGCTACAATACGATGCATTCCATTAAATAATCCCCTGGAAGATGGAATATGTATATACTCAGGAAAAGCTTCTAAACAGAGGGTGCTGTTTGCACGAGCTTACTAATGCAGGCAAGGAGGCAGATGACATTTTATGCTACTAAAACTTCTCAAAAATGCTGTAAAAACTACTTGGTTATCCGCAATTCTTAACTTGCCAATCCGAAATTAATACGTGTTCATTAAACCAGTACTTCGCTTGTTTGATCTCACCATGATTATTATCAGCATGGTGATAGGTATTGGCATTTTTAGAAACCCATCGGTAATTGCTGTTAATGCGGGTAGTGAAAACATCTTTTTTCTTGCCTGGATAATAGGGGCACTGGTGAGCGTTTGTGGAGCGCTAACCTTTGCTGAAATAGGATCAAGGTTTCCTGTGGCCGGTGGTTTTTATAAGATGTTCTCTGTATGTTATCGTCCCCAACTGGCGTTTATATTAATATGGACTTACATTTTATTAAATGCAGGCAGCACCGCTGCAGTAGCCTTAACAGGCGCCCAATATATCGCTCCCATTATTCTTCCGGAATCAATGAGAAACCCGACAGGCGAAAAATTGTTGTTTTTTATAATTATCGGCATTCTGTTTTTCTTGAATTTCCTGGGAATCCGGATGGGTTCACGCACGCAAAACATTCTAAGCACAATTAAAATTGGTCTCATGCTGGTTTTGATCTCTGCCCTGTTTTTTATACCCATTCACGATCATAAAAATATAGAAGCAGTATCCACTTCAGACCAAAACTTTTTCAAGGCCCTCGGCATTAGCCTGATTGGTGTATTTTTTAGTTACGGCGGTTATCAAAACACTGCAAACCTCGGCGCAGATGTTAAAGCTCCCCAGAAAAATATGCCGCGCGCCATTCTTGCAGCTATGGGGTTAGTGATGATACTTTACCTGGTTATCAACTTTGCATACATTAAGGTATTGGGATTCCATAATGTTCAGGCCTCTCCCCTTATAGCCGCTGACCTTGCCAAGGTATTGTTTGGGAATGGAGGTGCTGCCTTTGCATCTATCGTTATTTTTATCTCTGTATTGGGTTTCGTAAATACGGTATTACTCCATAACCCAAGGGTAATGTACGCCATGGCGGAAGAAAAAATTTTGCCACCTGTTTTCATGAAGCTGAATGAAAGAAAACAGGTACAGGAGTTCGCTTTAATATTCTACACTTCATTAACGGTCATTATGTTTCTATTTCTGCAAACGTATAGCGACCTGCTCAATTATGTTATTTTCAATGATACCATTTCCCTTGCATTTGCTGCTTTTTGCATTTTTATTTTCCGCAGAAAAAAAACGGGGGATCATATTCCGGGTTTTCGACTCAAATGGTTCCCGTTCATTCCTGTAGTTTTTATTCTTATGCAATTAACCGTAACGGCATATGTGGTCTATAGCGATCCGCTAAACTCCTTCATAGGATTTATTATTATGCTGTGCGGATTTCCAGTCTATTACCTGCTTAAGAACTTTAGTAACAGGAGATCGGCAGAAGTATCTTAATTCCGGTTTGATTTTTTTATCAGTGAATCTGCATTCAGTAATTCATTTTGCGTATCGTGAGCAAAAGCATAATTGAAACCCGGCTGAATGCTGTAAGCACCGATTTCTCCCGCTTTATTAATAGCAAGAAATCCAACCTGGAAATCTCTATAGTTTTTTTGTTTCGAAGCGATTCTGCTCACTGCTTCTTCACAAGCTTTTTGAGGAGATTTACCATGGCGCATCATCTCCACCACTGCATGACTTCCGCAAATCTTAATAACCGCTTCTCCCAGGCCGGTTGAAGTGGCTGCACCAATTTCATTATCAACAAACAACCCGGCACCGGGAATGGGGGAATCCCCCACCCTTCCATGCAATTTATAAGCAAGACCGCTGGTAGTGCATGCCCCGCCAAAATTACCTTCTGCATTACGACAAATCATTCCAATGGTATCATGATTTTCTATATTAATAACCGGATCATAATCGGAAGTCTTTACCCATTGTTTCCATTCTTTTTCAGTTTCAGCAGATAAGCCAATTTTTTGTGTAAATCCATTCTGCAGTGCAAACTGCAGAGCACCTGATCCGCTCAACATTACATGAGGCGTGTGGTCCATAATCAATCTTGCCACAGCAACCGGGTGATCAATTCCTTCAAGAAAGCTTACTGAACCCGCATTCCCTAATTCATCCATTAAACATGCATCGAGCGTAACATGACCATCACGGTCGGGAAGGCCTCCCAAGCCCACAGATAAGTTATCAGGATCCGATTCCACTACCATTACACCCTGCTGTACAGCGTCTATGGGCCGGCCACCTGCCTGCAGAATCTCCATGCCCTTTATATTCGCTGCCAGACCATGCTGCCAGGTAGATAAAATTAAGTGGCCTTTTTTTGAATATGGTGAAGAAAAAGTAAAAGTATTCCCTTTGGATAAAGTCGGAATTAAGAGTCCTGCAATTGCGGACCAGCTTACATTTTGTAGAAATTTTCGCCTTGATGTCATATTGCAATTTCCTTGTAAAATACCTAATTTTTAAGTGCTTGTGGATTGAAGATTTTGGTTATTAAAAATAATATACAAGGCGGTTTCGTCTTATTTATGTGGTTGGCATTCTAAGAGGTTTATTAAAAAAATTAATAGTAAACTTTTTTTGTTCTGATTAAATTATCTATTTCGCCCACAGTATCACAATTGTCTTACCGTTTATGAATATATTACTTGTCTATCTCCATAAATATTGGAAAATAGTTACAGTAGCCTTGCTGCTTGCTGCAGTTAACCAATTCTT
This sequence comes from Chitinophagales bacterium, assembly GCA_013816805.1. NCBI lineage: Bacteria > Pseudomonadati > Bacteroidota > Chitinophagia > Chitinophagales > Chitinophagales bacterium. Next base: position 259,805 of record JACDDS010000004.1, read on the forward strand.
TTCAATGCTCGATCCCTATATTCTTGGGCAGATGATCGACCATTATGCGAGCAAATTCAAAGAGCTCTCCAGCAATCAATTCCTGAAAGGTGTCGCACTTAGTTTATTGGCACTCATAGGAGTTGCTATGGTTTCCAGGATTGCAAAAGCCTTCCAGGATTACTTTTTGAATGTGGTAATTCAGAAAACAGGTGCGAATATTTATACGGATGGAATTAAGCATTCTTTGGAATTGCCCTATGAAGTTTTCGAAGATCAGCGCAGCGGGGAAACGCTGGGCAAGCTGCAAAAGGTGCGGACGGACATGGAGCGGTTGTTAAGTGCAGGTGTAAACATTCTTTTCACTTCTGTTGTAGGTATTATCTGGGTAGTTGTGTATACCATTAATGTGTATTGGGTAATTGCACCAATTTATTTTTCTGCCATCCCTATTATAGGCATCATTAGTTCTGTGCTTAGCAAAAAGATTAAGATTATGCAGAAGCAGATAGTGGCCGAGACTACCGCTCTTGCCGGGGCAACCACTGAATCGCTTCGAAATATCGAGTTGGTAAAAAGCCTTGGCCTTGCACAACAGGAAATTGCACATCTGAACAGCACGACTGACAAGATTTTAAAGCTGGAACTAAAAAAGGTGCGGTATATCCGCAGCCTGAGTTTTTTTCAGGGCACTTGTGTAAACCTGCTTCGTGTAAGCATTCTTGGAGTAATGATGTTTTTAATCTTTTCTCAGAAAATAACGGTAGGCCAGTTTACGACCTTATTTATTTATTCATTTTTCATTTTTGGTCCTTTGCAGGAATTAGGTAATATCATCAATATTTATCGCGAGGCTGAAGTATCGCTCATTAATTTCCGGAATATTATGCAAACCCAAAAGGAGCCAAAGCCGGTTCAGCCAAAGCTGATTCATTCCATTGAAGAATTTGAATTTGATGAAGTATCATTTAAGCATCAAAGCTCAAATCAAAACGCCGTCAGTAATATTTCATTTAAAATTCGGTTAGGAGAAACAATAGCCTTCGTTGGACCAAGTGGAGCAGGAAAAACGACATTAGTAAAATTGTTAGTAGGCCTTTATCTTCCCGCATCAGGAAAAATTTTATTTAATCGAATTGATAGCAGCGAAATTGACCTGGATGAATTGCGGGAACAAATTGGTTTTGTAACACAGGATACACAACTTTTTTCGGGTACTATCCGGGAAAATCTATTGTTTGTAAATCCCGGGGCTTCGGATGAAGATATAATGGATGTTTTAAACAAGGCATCGTGTCAGAGCCTGCTTGCAAGAGCAGATAAGGGAATCAATACCATAATCGGTGAAGGAGGTGTAAAGGTTTCCGGTGGTGAAAAACAACGCCTTTCCATTGCCCGCGCTTTATTAAGGAAACCGGCATTACTGGTCTTTGACGAAGCCACTTCGGCCCTCGATTCACTGACCGAAGAAGAAATAACGGATACCATAAGGAAAGTTTCCATAAGCATGCAGCATATTACCATAATGATCGCCCATCGCCTATCTACGATTATGCATGCTGATAGGATTTACGTTTTGGAGAGGGGAAAAATTATTGAAGAAGGAAGACACAGGGATCTGCTTGAAGACCGCGGCTTGTATTATGCTATGTGGCGTCAGCAAATTGGTGAACGTAAAGAGGTGGCGCCAGTGTTAAACTAAGGAGGATCTTGGGTAAAAAGACAAAATCTAAAGAAGCAATACTGCGCATAAATCAAAGCAACCTTAATAGAGATTTAATAATAAGGTTGCCTTCATTGACTTATAGAAAATACCATTGATTCGCATTTAAAACAGGCTTTGTCTGAACCGGTACACGTTAATATTATAGTCAATTACCTGGGGTTTTCCATATCGCTTCCACTTTTACTTTGCCCTTTCTGAGTACCATATTTAGATCGTAATGCTTCGTATTCCTTTTTAATATCCTGCATTTCTGAACGTAAAGTAGTTTTGGCCGCCTCATTATCACTGTTCTCCATGAAGGCTTGCATATCTGTCTGAAACCTTTTCATTTTTTCATCAAGTGCGCTTAAATCCTTTTTCATTTCCGGGTCTTTTGTCTGAGATTCTCTCTGCTGCAGTTTTTGATGTATCTGCTGGAACCTCTGATAATTTTGTTTTAATTCTGTTTGAAAATCTCCTCTCTGATCACCGCCATCAGATCTGGATTTGCCTGAATAAGGTTGTGATGAAATCACAGGAGTCGAGTCTGTGGATAATGGCTTTGTTGTTTGTTGCGGGCCGGTACTTTGCTGAGCAAATGAGGGAGACGATAAAAGAAGTATAGCACTACCTGTAAGGATTAGCTGCACCACTTTTTTATTTTTTATTTTCTTCATAAATTTTTTTGTGGAGATAGACTATACAATTTTAGAACCATTGCAGAAATAAAGTGGTACAATTTATTTAAATAAATTTAGCTGTTTGATTAAAATACCGCCAGAATTTAGTTTTTTTTTGATGGGTATATGACTGCTAATCAGTAATTACGGTTAGTAAGAAATATTAAAAAATAACGTTTGGAAATCTCAATATAAAACCCTTCTTTTGACACTCCTTAGAAATTAATTTTAACTAAATCCAATTTTAAACCCATGAAAAAATTTTTAACACTAATTATGCTCACTGCATTGATTGGCGTCAATGTATTTGCACAACAACCAAAGTCTCTGCCTCTTTTTGGTAAGGGTACTTATTCAGAGGTTACAAGACAAATCAATAACGCGGATTTTAACAATTCCCGTGTAGTTGATCATTGTGACACTTTTACTAATTTATTTCCTTTTCCCTGCGACTCTTTTATCTCAGGATATTACATTGACAGTTCTCCTTATGATTCAGGTTATTATTCCGGATCGAACGCGTATTTAGCGAGTGCTTATGCAGAATTTTACAATTTCGGCACTACCAATAACGACACGCTTACTGGTGTCTGCTCTCAATGGTTCAGCGCTAACTTCACCAGCAACACGGATAAAGTTACGTTCACAGTTTGGAACGATGATGGTCCAGGCGGTGCTCCCGGAACCGTTCTTACAACTGTAGATGTTAAGAATAGTGCTATTCCCGCTGACGGATCATTATTCTGTGTTAAGTTCACCACTCCAATCATTAACCCAGGTACCTTTTTTGTAGGTTTCCAGGTTTACTATCCAAGTGGCACTTACAAACTAAATAAGGCAGTTGGTATTTATCAGAGCAGGTTTTATGATGGAAATCCTAAATCCTCTACAGCTTGCGATACCGCACACCACACTGCATGGGTTAATTATCCAAGCTTTGGCGGATGGGGTACATTCGATGATTATTACGGAGCAGGTGCAACTTTAAGCCTGTATCCTATTATCTGCTCCAAACCAGGCGCAGCTTGTGCTATTACGGTTACCCCTTCCTCCGCTTCTATTTGCAGCGGAAAATCTGTTACCTTAACTGCAACCGGAGCAACTACTTATACATGGGCTCCTTCAACAGGTTTGAATGTAACAACCGGTTCTACTGTTAAAGCTAAACCAAAGAGCACTACTACGTACACTGTAACAGGTGATGGCGGTGCTTGCAGCACAACCGTAACAGTAACTGTAAATACTACTCCTACTGTAACCGTAACTGCTGCACCTTGCAATAATGGTAAGGTTAAATTAACTGCTTCCGCTACTCCTAATACCGACGTTAAGTATCAGTGGAAATTAGGTGGAACCAGCATTTCAGGTGCAACTAATTCTACTTACAATGCAACTGTTAGTGGAACTTATACAGTTACAGTTACTTACAAACCTACTGGATGTAAGAAAACTTCAAAAGACTTTATTGTAACGATTAATTGCAGACTGTCTGACAATTTAGCTCAGGTATTTAATGTAGATGCTTATCCAAATCCATTCACAAGCTCATTAACTGTAAATATTGCTGGTGCTTCTAACGATGTAACGGTTACATTAATGGATTTCAGCGGAAGAGTGGTTAAAACGTATAACAGCGTTGATGCTTCCTCACCGTTTACAATTAACGAAGACCTTGCACAAGGTGTTTACTTTGTAAAAGTGATCTCCGGAACAAATTCGAAGATGATCAAGGTGGTTAAAGATTAATTGAGTATCATTGAAAATTGCAGAGAGGCTCCACGGAGCCTCTCTTTTTTTGTGTGTAAGGCAGTGAACACCAGGATATAATCACTAAATGCACACAAAAGTCTGAATCAATAATGTGACGGTGAATTGCAGGCTGGCTGATGTAAGCGCCGATGAGTTAGCAAAGATGCTTTTCCAAACCCATTTGCCAATTTATTAACTGTAAATTTTACAGGTGCTTCCAAAAATGTAACGGTTACACTGCTGGACTTTACCGAAAGAGTGATAAAGCCTATTGAAATGTTGACGCTACTTCACGATCAGCATGATACCCAAATTGAGCTTTTATAAATATGCACAGCTTAGGACACTGTGTTAAGTGGCAGTATTGCCTGGTCACAGGTCATTATCCTGCAGTTATTGCTTGATGCAGCGTTTGTTTATCAGATGGCTATCTCGGACTTCCTTTCCACGGAGTTTATTTTAATGACAGCTCAGTGCATGTGGAGAACCTGCCCTCTTCAAGAATAAAAATCCCGCTAGGTGTACGGGCGAATTATTTTCTTGGCGATAGATTTATTATCAGAGCCTGGTACCGCAATTATCATGATGACTGGGGAATCAGCTCCAATGCATTGCAGCTTGAAACTGTGTAGGTTTTGCTTTGGCTTTGCATTGTTCTCAAGTCCTGTTAAGATAGGTAATTGTTTGCCAATACATTCCATCCTTGTATTCCTTGACATGGCATTTTACAAGCGGATGAACCTATTTTCTGCTGAACTTCCCTGTTTAATATTACCTGGTGGCAACCATACTTATCGGGGGCAAATGTTGCGGTATCGCTTGCAACGAAAATAGTAATTTATCTTTTCCTTTCATAGGTTCCTGATTGAGGCTCATCACCAACTTTTTAAAGCTCTACTTTGAATCTAGCCAGGAACCACAGCGACAGCTTTTGCTGAAGAGAGATAGCAGCTCCCAACAGTGGCAAAAAAGACATCCGCGTCCTTTTCGAGAGAACACGGATGTAGTACCTATAATTATCTGTAATCACTACTATTTAATCTGACAGACAGTGGACTTTTTTTGTTGGATGTGGAAAACGCGAAAAGCGTTTACCACATCATAATAATAGTAAAAAATCATGATGAAGATTTTTCAAATTGTTTATC